>JAEZAR010000274.1 GCA_023430425.1 Actinomycetes bacterium
CGGAAGTGTCGGAGGGCACGCATTGGCAACGCATTTCCTCGCGTTCGCCGTTACCCCTCCCTCACGCACCATCCTCCGTCATAGCGCACGGGTCTGTGTCGTGCATCGGCCCGCCACAGGCCGGCAACCAACCTGCCCCTCAGCCGTTTCATCAAACCACCCATCCCCCAAATGGTCATTCTGAGCAAAGCGAAGAATCCCTCTTCGTCGGGCGCGCCCTACGACCGACTCTCAGCCCCGGAGACATGGGCGAAGGGCCGCCACGCCGAAATCCTTCACGTTCGCTGCCGTAAAAAACCCTTCGCGATCGTAGCGGAGGGCCTCTGTGCCCTCTCGTGGACGCGACCACCATAGAGGACAGAGCCGCCCTTAGCTACGACCGGTCGTTTTCATGCCCCGCCAGCGCCGCTGACGGCATGTCAACCAGGGAGGACAAGGAGGGGAGATTCCGGCAAAGGAGGAGATGCAGCGGGCAACGCCGGTTGTCGCACGGCGCGTGCTCACGCCGCGCGGGGTCGTATTCACCGCAACGCGCAAACCTGGGATGGATGGAACCGGAACGCTACAGATGGAATTCCCAGACCCAGGCGACCGCGTAGCAGATCAGCAGGATCGACATCAGCAACGCGAGTGTGATGAACACCGGCAGAATGGTTCTCGCGATCGATTCCAACATCGCGCTCTCCTCATCGAGTCGCAGCCCGGCAGTTGATGGATACCGTCATCTTCGCAGATTCGCCAGCCGGTCGCATGCGGCAGGCTGGACTAATAAAAGATCGTCGGCGTGCGGTGATACGGTTCAGTGCCGGGTGGCAGATGCTGCCCGGTGAGCCAGAGCGCCCAATCGACCTCGAAGGCGCGCAACGGTGTACCCAGCTCCACCAATGTTTGCCGGATCAGCTCACACGCCCAAATGGTGCCGGCCCGGATCTCCAGCTCCCAACGGCTGTTGGCGGGAATGAGTTGCTTCGTTTCTAGTGCCGCTTCCAGATCGGCCGTATAGCGCAGCACCCCGAACCGGCGCAGCACCTGCGGCACCTTGTAATCGGCAAAGGCGGTCAGCTCGTGCAGGTCGTCGAATCGCCCGAATCCCGTCCCCTCGAATGCGCCGTGCAGATCGGCGATCAGAATCTGCGCCCGCTTGAGAAAGCGTGCTTCCTGCCCGGCGACCATAGTGATGTCATCGAACGAGGGGAAACGCTGCCGCACCGATTCCACCAGCGCCACCGCCGAGCCGTCCGCCGCGCCGATCAGCTCCTCGATCGGCAGCTCCCGTAACCCGTTGCCGACTTCGCGGAAATGCGCGACCCGCCGCTCCAACTGCGGAATCGGCACGCCGCCCGGCTCGGCGGGAGCGAAGATGGCCGCCAGCTCGGTATCGGGCGCGGTGAGCAGATAGTCCGCATCCCAGAGTGGTTGCCCACGGTCCACCGCTTTGCGCAGTGCCGCCACTAACCCCCAGTAGCCATCGTGCCGCTCGCCCTCGTACTCGACTGTCCAGCGCTCGTCGCGATCCCCGGCCCAACTCCAGAAACAGAAATTCTGCGCGTCCAGCACCAGCACCCAGGCCGCTGTGCGCCAGGAGCCATCGCGAAAGTGAATGCCGGTCTCCCATTCCGGCGCGTCCAGCTTCGTCTCCGCCAGCAGCGCGGCCGTCTGTTGCACGGCATCGGGATCGATCGATACCGCGCGGGCAAGCTCGATCAACGGCCGAGTGGACCGCAGGACACGAAGTGAATCTGGACCGATACTACCGTCGAACATACCGCTAGTGTACTGAGCGAGGACGGAGCGCCATGGCGAAGGCCGATCACTTGATCTTCGAAACCCGGCATCTCCCGGCGGAAGTGGATGTGCTGGCGCCTGACACCTCCGAGATCCGGGTCCTGTTGCGAAACCCGCATACCAGCATGGCGCACGGTACCCTGCCGCCGGGTAACGTCTCGCTGGCAATCCGGCATAAGACCGTGCATGAGATCTGGTACATCCTCGGCGGGGAAGGCGAGCTCTGGCGCCGCACCGCGCAGCAGGAGGAGATCGTCCACCTGCGTGCCGGGGTCTCGCTCACCATTCCCCTTGGCGCCGATTTCCAGTTCCGCACTGTCAGCGACGAGCCGTTGCGCTTCATCATGGCCACCTCGCCGCCCTGGCCCGGACCGGAAGAAGCCGTGCCGGTCGAGGGGAAGTGGACCGTTCACACCGACCAGTGATTCCGAACGACCGAAAGGGCTGCCCTTGATGGCGACACCGCGTTTTGCCAGCGTCGATGACTACCTTTCTTCGCTCGATCCGGTGGCGGCCGAGACCGTGCGCACCGTCATCGACACCATACTTACGGAATTTCCGCAAACTGATTCGGTCATAGCCTGGAATGTGCCGCAGATCAAGCTCGGCAAGCAGTATCTGTTCGGCGCCTTCGTCGCGAAGAAACACATCTCGCTCAATCCGTGGAGTGCCGAGGTCCTCGAATCGTTCCGTCCGAGACTGGAGCCGGCCTATGTCGTGCTCCAGTCCGTCTTCCAGGTGCCGCTCGACTGGACGGTCGACAAGGACCTGCTAACCGATCTGGTGCGCGCCCGTCTCGCCGAGCTCGGAGAGGGCTAACCCGACGGTCTGGCCGCGGCAGCAAAACATTGCTCGTCGTTCCTTGCTACAGTGCAGCGCAACAAGCATTCAAGCGCAATTCCAGGACACATTCCATCCGTTCGTTTTCGCCACGCCATGGAAGGACAAGCGAATATGAATCATTCCGGGCATCTGGGCCGTCACCTCGGCGGTCGCCTTCCGGTCACCCGTCGCGCATCCATGAAGGGTGCGCTCTCCGGAATGGCTGCCGCGGCGCTAGCTGTGCGGGAGATGCGCGCCACGGCCGCGCAGGAAGCCACCCCGGTGGCGGTTGCATCACCGGAACCGGCCGCAGCCGCCGGTAGCCTGGTCGATATCGGGGGACGTTCTCTCTATCTCACCTGCGCCGGTAGTGGCGGTCCCACGGTGATGCTGGTGACTGGTTACCGCGATTCCAGCGATATCTGGTATCGCGATCAGCGGAATCTGACCGATCCGCGCCCCATGGTGATGCCGGCAGTTGCGGAATTCACCCGCGTCTGCGCCTACGACCGCCCGGGAACCGGGATCGTGTATGGCGATGAGGACCTGATCGGTCGCAGTGATG
>JAEZAR010000432.1 GCA_023430425.1 Actinomycetes bacterium
GGCCGGCGGCGTGGCCCGACGGCCCGGCGGCGCGGTCGAGAGCCGCGCCGGACGCTTGATCCGGGGCCCGCGCCCGTGGCAGAGTTGGTTTCGCAGCGCGGCACGCGCGTTCCACCTAGCGAAACGACTCCCATGGACACCCTTACGGCCCTCCAGCAGGCCCGACTGGTCCCCGTCGTCGTGCTCGACGACGCCGCCGACGCCGACCCGCTCGCCGGCGCCCTCGTCGCGGGCGGGCTGCCCGTCGCCGAGGTCACGTTCCGCACGGCGGCGGCCGCCGACGCCATCCGGGCGATGGCGGCGCGCGGCGACATCCTCCTCGGGGCCGGCACGGTCCTCACGCCCGCCCAGGTCGACGAGGCTGTCGCCGCGGGCGCGGACTACGTCGTCTCCCCCGGGCTGAGCCGTGCGGTCGTCGAGCGCTGCCAGGAGCACGGCGTTCTCGCCCTGCCCGGCGCCGTGACGGCCACGGAGATCCAGAGCGCGCTCGAGCTCGGGCTGACGACCGTGAAGTTCTTCCCCGCGGGGACCTCGGGCGGCGCCGCGGCGATCGCGGCGCTCGCCGCGCCGTTCGGCGGGGTGGGCTTCGTGCCCACCGGCGGCATCGGGGCGTCGAACCTGCACGAGTACCTCGCCGTGCCCGCGGTCAGCGCCGTCGGCGGCTCCTGGATGGTGCCGAGGACGACAATCCGCGCCGGCGACTTCACCACGATCACCGAGCTCACGGCCCAGGCCGTGGCCCTGGCGAAGGAGCACCGACCGTGAGCCTGACCATCCGCCCCGCCTCGGAGTGCCGGTACGACGCGGTCTCCCTCGGCGAGGTCATGCTGCGGCTCGACCCCGGCGAGGGCCGCATCCGGACCGCCCGGTCGTTCCGCGTCTGGGAGGGCGGCGGCGAGTACAACGTGACCCGCGGCCTGCGCCGGGCGTTCGGCCTGCGGTGCGCCGTCGTCACGGCGCTGGCGGACAACGAGGTCGGCCGCCTCGTGGAGGACTTCATCCTCACCGGGGGCGTCGACGTCGAGCACATCCGGTGGGTGCCGTACGACGGCATCGGGCGGACCGTGCGCAACGGCCTGAACTTCACCGAGCGCGGGTTCGGCGTCCGCGGCGCCGTCGGGGTGTCCGACCGCGGCCACACGGCGGCCTCCCGGCTCCAGCCCGGCGACGTCGACTGGGACCACCTGTTCGGGGACCTCGGCGCCCGGTGGCTGCACACCGGCGGCATCTTCGCAGCGCTCAGCGAGACCACCGCCGAGGTGGTCGTCGAGGCCGTGACCGCGGCGAAGCGCCACGGGACCGTCGTGTCCTACGACCTGAACTACCGGCCCAGCCTCTGGAAGTCGATCGGCGGCAAGGCGAAGGCCCAGGAGGTCAACCGGCGCATCGCCGAGCACGTGGACGTCATGATCGGCAACGAGGAGGACTTCACGGCCAGCCTCGGCTTCGAGGTCGAGGGCGTCGACGAGGACCTCGCGGCGCTCGAGGTGGACAGCTACGCGCGGATGATGGAGCGGGCGGCGCAGACGTACCCGAACTTCCAGGTCATCGGGACGACCCTGCGCACCGTGCACAGCGCGACGGTGAACGACTGGGGCGCCCTCGCGTGGTCCCCTGCCACCGGCGTCGTGCAGGCCACGCACCGTGAGCGCCTCGAGATCCTGGACCGCGTGGGCGGCGGCGACTCCTTCGCGTCCGGCCTCGTCTACGGCCTGCTCGAGGGGGAGCCGCTGCAGACCGCGGTCGAGTACGGTGCCGCCCACGGGGCGCTGGCGATGACCACCCCGGGCGACACCACCATGGTGACCAAGGCGGAGGTGCTCAAGCTCGCCGGTGGCGGGGGTGCGCGCGTCGACCGCTGAGGGACCGGCTCACGCCCGCCTCACGCCCGCCTCACACCTGAGCGCCCGCCTGACGCCCGAGCGCCCGAGCGCCCCGCCTCACGCCCGAGCGCCCGCCGCGATGCGGTGGACCTCGACGCGGACCCGCGGCTCGCCCGCCGGCGGCTCGAGGATCCCGACGAAGGCGCCCGTGCGCAGCAGCTCCGGCCCACCGGGCCCGACCTCGAAGCGCGGGGTGGTGAGGACGGGTGCGTCCCCGGCCGCGTGCACGGCGGTGTTCGTCACCGACACCAGGGCGCCCGTCGCGAGCCGGATCTCGTAGCGTGCCCAGAGCTCGACCGAGCCGTCGTCCCGCGTCAGGTTCCAGTCCGCCCCGCCCGGCAGCACCTCGCCGATCGGCGCACCAGGGGTGCCCGGCGACCCCGGCGACCCCGGCGCGCCCTGGGGTCCCGGGGTGCCCGTGACGCCCACGAGCCCGCCCCGGACCACACCGCCGACGATCGGGATCACGCGGCGGACGCCCGTCGCGACGCGACCCACCTCGACCACCGGGCCCAGGTCCGCCTCGATCGTCAGGACGTGGGTGCTCGTCAGCCTCACTTGGCTGCCTCCTTCTGCTCGCTGGCGGAGGCTACCGCGGGTGGGGCGTCGCGCACGCGGTCGTCGCCCGGCACGGTTCACCCGGGCGGCGGGCGCGTCCCGGCACCGGCGGCGCTCAGGACGGCGCGCGCGGCGCCGATGTACAGGTGGAGGTTCCCCCCGATGACCACAGCCCGCCCCCCCGGGCCCAGCGGCGTCGCGACGACCGCCGCCGTGCTCGCGGTGGCGGCGGTCCGGCTCGCGCTGGCCGCGGC
>JAEZAR010000021.1 GCA_023430425.1 Actinomycetes bacterium
GCCGAGGCCCTGGCCGCCGTGGGGCTCGCCCACGTCGCGACGCGGGCCGTGCGCACCCTCTCCGGCGGGCAGCAGCAGCGCGTCCTCATCGCCCGCGCCCTCGTGCGACACCCCCGCCTGCTGCTCCTCGACGAGCCGGTGGCCGGCGTCGACGTACCGAGCCAGCGGGCCTTCGCCGAGGTCCTCGGGCGACTGACCGCGGAGGGCACGACCGTCCTCGTCGTGCTCCACGAGCTCGGCGCCCTGGCGCCGCTCGTCGGTCGTGCGGTGGTGCTGCGCCACGGCGCCGTCGTGCACGACGGGGCACCGCCGCGACCGGCACCGGAGCACGCCGGCGCCGAGCACGAGCACGTCCACCCCCACGACGGCGACCGCGACGGTGCCCACGAGGAGCCGGGCATGGCCCCGGCGGTGCGGTGGCGGTCGTGATCGGCATGCTCACCGACCCGCTCATGCAGCGGGCGCTCCTCGTGGCCCTGCTCGTCGGGCTCTCGGCGCCCGTCGTCGGCACCTACCTCGTCCAGCGCCGGCTCTCCCTGCTCGGCGACGGCATCGGCCACGTCGCACTCACCGGCATCGCCGTCGGGTGGCTCGCCGGGAGCGTGGCCGGGCTCGCCCCGGACGACGCCCTCGCCCTCCCGGGCGCCGTCGTGTTCGCCGTCGCCGGTGCTGTCGCGATCGAGCTCGTCCGGGCCCGCGGGCGAACGAGCGGGGACGTCGCCCTCGCGCTGCTCTTCTACGGCGGCATCGCCGGCGGGGTGCTCATCATGTCGCTCGCCGGCGGGAGCAACGCCAACCTCGTCGGCTACCTGTTCGGGTCGATCGCGACGGTGTCCGTGGCCGACCTGGTCCTGACGGCAGCCCTCGCGGCGCTCGTCCTCAGCGTGGGCCTCGGGCTGCGGACCGCCTTCTTCGCCGTGAGCCACGACGAGGAGTTCGCCCGCGCCGCCGGCCTGCCGGTGCAGGCGCTCAACGTGGCCATCGCGGTCGTCGCGGCGCTCACGGTCACGGTGGCGATGCGCGTCGTCGGCGTGCTGCTCGTCTCGGCGCTCATGATCGTCCCCGTGGCCGTCGCGCAGCTGCTCACGTCGTCCTTCCGCCGGACCATGGCGGTGGCGATGGCCGTCGGCGTCGTCGTCTGCGTCAGCGGCCTGACCATCACCTACTTCCACGACGCCTCGCCCGGCGCCACCATCGTCGTCCTCGCGATCGCCGCGTACGCGATCGCCGCCGCAGCCCGGCCCCTCGCCCGTCGCGCGCGGTCGGGCGCGCGGGACCCCCACCCGGACCTGCCCGACGACGTCGTCGTGGCCGAGGGTTCGGAGGTGCCCCGGTGATGCAGAGGATGACGCGGCAGCGGTCGGCGGTGGCCGACCTCCTCACGGGGCTGGACGACTTCCGCAGCGCGCAGCAGATCCACGAGCTGCTGCGCGAGCGTGGCGACGAGGTCGGCCTCGCCACCGTCTACCGGACCCTGCAGTCCCTCGCCGACGGGGGCGACGTCGACGTGCTGCGGGCCGACGACGGCGAGGCGCTGTACCGCCGCTGCGGGCGGCGCGAGCACCACCACCACCTCGTGTGCCGCCACTGCGGGACCGCGGTGGAGGTCGACGGACCCGGCGTCGAGGAGTGGGCGGCCGCGGTCGGCGCGGCCCACGGCTTCCGCGACGTCGCGCACACCATGGAGCTCGTCGGCACGTGCCGCGCCTGCGCGGGGGCCGGGAGGGCCTGATGCCGGACTGGATGACGGGCTGGCCCTGGCTCGGGGTGTACCTGTTCTTCCTGCTCGGGGCGGTCGCGCGGTCGCAGGCGATCTACTGGCTCGGCCGCGGCGTCGCCGCCGGGGTGCTGCGGTCCCGGTGGAAGGACCGGGCGGAGTCGGCGCGGGTCCGGCGGGCCACCCGCACGGTGGAGCGGTGGGGCATGCCCATCGTCCCCGCCGCGTTCCTCACCGTGGGCTTCCAGTCGGCCGTGTTCCTCGCCGTCGGGCTGCTCCGGGTGGGCTGGCTGCGGTTCACCCTCTGGGCGATCCCGGGCTGCCTCGTCTGGGCCGCGCTGTGGGGCGGCGGCGGGCTCGCGGCCTTCGCCGGCGCGCGGGAGCTGGCGCGCCGGTCCCCGCTGCTGCTGGCCGCCGTCATCGTCGTGGTCGGTCTCCTCGTCGCCGTGGTCGCGGTCGCGGCGCGTCGGCGCCGCGACGCCCGGGACACCGAGCCCGGGGACCTGGCGGCCCGCACCGGCACCGCGGAGCGGTGACCCGGTGGTGAGGACAGGACGTGTGCGCGCGCTCGCGCGCTACCCCGTGAAGTCCATGGGCGGGCAGGAGGTCGCCGAGGTGCTCGTGACGCACCGCGGACTCGAGCACGACCGCACCTGGGCCGTCCGCACGGCCGACGGGGGCCTCGGCTCGGGCAAGACGACGCGCCGCTTCCGTCGCGTGGACGGGCTCCTGCACTGGTCGGCGGAGGCCGCGGACGGCGCGCCGGTCGTCACGGCCCCCGACGGACGCCGGTGGCGGGCCGACGCCCCGGCGCTGGCGGCGGCGCTCACGAGCGCCTGCGGACGGCTCCTCGACCTGCGCCCGGAGACCGACGTCCCCCACCACGACGACGCCCCGCTGCACGTCCTGACCACGGCATCCGTCGAGACGCTCGCCGGGCGCCTCCGTGGGCCGGTCGACCCCCGCCGGTTCCGCGCGAACCTGCTCCTCGACATCGACCCGTCCGCCGACGGCGGAGGCGCGGCCTGGCCCGAGGACGACTGGGTGGGCGCCACCCTGACCATCGGCGACGTCGTCGTGCGCCTCACCGCGCCGATGACGAGGTGCGTCATGGTCAACGCCGCCCAGCCCGGCCTTGCCGAGGACCCGCGCGTCCTGCGCGCCCTCGCGGACCGCGCGGGACGCCTCGGCCTCATGGCCGAGGTCGTCACCCCGGGCGTCGTGCGCCGTGGCGACCCCGTCACCGTGGGCTGATCCCCGGCTGGCGACGCGACGGACCTCCGGTCCGCGGGCCTCAGTGGGCCTGGGACACGCAGAAGTGGTTGCCCTCCGGGTCGGACAGCACCACCCACGCGAAGCCGCCCTCCTCGTGACGGGCGACCTCGAGGGCACCGTCCGTGAGCAGCCGGTCGACCTCGAGCTCGCGGTCCGGGGCCGCCAGGTCCAGGTGCACCCGGTTCTTGCCCGGCGTCGGCTCGGCCACCCGCTGGAACCCGAGGCGCGGGCCGCCGTCGGTCGCCACCATCAGGTACTCGTCGCCCTCGAAGCCCTCGAGCACCCGCCCGTCGACCTGGCGGGCCCACCACTCGGCGAGCGCCCGTGGGTCCCGGCAGTCGATCGTCACCATCTCGATGCGCAGCATGGCCCTGACGCTAGGGGACACCGCCGACGGGCGCGTCGGCGGGCGGGGGCCGGCGGCGCCGACCGGGCGCAGCGGGGCCCTCAGCGACCCTCAGCGATCCCCGGCGCGGTCGACGGCCCCGCCGTAGCGGCGGTCCCGGCGCGCGTACGTCTCCACCGCCCGCCACAGGTGGCGGCGGTCGACGTCCGGCCAGTACTCGTCGAGGAAGACGAGCTCGGCGTACGCGGCCTGCCAGATCATGAAGTTGCTCGTCCGCTGCTCCCCCGAGGTGCGCAGGAACAGGTCGACGTCGGGCAGGTCGGGCTCGTCCAGGTGGCGCGCGACGGTGCGCTCGTCCACCCGTTCCGGGTCGAGCCGCCCGGCGGCGACCTCGCGCGCGATCGCGCGGGCCGCGTCGGCGACCTCGGCGCGACCGCCGTAGTTCACGCACATCGTCAGCGTGCACACGGTGTTGTGCCGGGTCAGCCGCTCGGCCTCCTCGAGCTCGGCGATGACCGAGCGCCACAGGCGCGGCCGCCGGCCCGCCCAGCGCACCCGTACGCCCCAGTCGTGCATCGTGTCCCGCCGACGGCGCAGCACGTCGCGGTTGAAGCCCATGAGGAACCGGACCTCGTCCGGCGAGCGCTTCCAGTTCTCGGTGGAGAACGCGTAGGCGGAGACATGGGTGACCCCGACCTCGATGGCGCCCGCCACGACGTCGAGCAGCGCGGCCTCGCCGGCGGCGTGCCCGGCCGTGCGGGGCAGTCCGCGCTCGTTGGCCCAGCGGCCGTTGCCGTCCATGACGATCGCGACGTGCCGGGGCACGAGCTCGCGCGGGACCGCCGGCGGGCGCGCGCCCGTCGGGTGGGGCGGTGGCGGGACGACGACGTGGTCCCCGGGCGGCGTCGACCGCGTGCGCCCCACCCGCCGGTCACCGGCCATCAGGCGCGCTCGACCAGGCGCAGGGAGCGCAGGCCGCGCTCGAGGTGGAACTGGAGGAACGCCGCCACCAGGCCGCTCGCCTCCCGGCGGTGCCGGTCGTCGCTCGCGTCCGCGGTCGCCCACTCCCCCGACAGCAGCGCCGCGAGCAGCCCGAACGTCTGCGGCGCCGGGGCCGCAGCACCCGGCGGCCGGCACCCGGGGCACACCGCCCCGCCGCTCGCGACGGCGAACGAGCGGTGCGGGCCCGGGGCGCCGCAGCGGGCGCAGTCGATGAACGACGGCGCCCAGCCCGCGACGGACAGCGCCCGCAGCAGGTAGGCGTCGAGCACGAGGCCGGGGTCGTGCGCGCGGTCGGCGAGCGCGCGCAGGGCGCCGACGAGCAGGAGGTACTGCTGGACCGCGGGCTCGTGCTCTGCCTCCACGAGCCGGTCGGCGGTCTCGAGCATCGCCGTCCCCGCCGTGTAGAGCGCGTAGTCCGTGCTGACGGGGCCCGCGTAGGCCCCGAGCGTCTCGACCTGGGTGACGATGTCGAGGTTGCGCCCGCCGTACAGCTGGACGTCGACGACCATGAACGGCTCGACCCGCGAGCCGAACCGCGACGACGTGCGCCGCACGCCCTTCGCCACGGCCCGGACCTTCCCGTTGGACCGGGTGAGCAGCGTGACGATGCGGTCGGCCTCGCCCAGCTTCTGGGTGCGCAGGACGACGGCCTCGTCGCGGTACAGGCTCACCCGGCCATTCTCCCCCACCGCCCCGACGCGCCCGCGGCGCCCCGCGGGTGCACCGCGGCCGCCGGGCGGCGGAAAAGGCCGTGACCCACCCGCCCGGCCGCGCCTAGCCTGGTCGTGCCGTCCGGGAGGACCGGACGGACCAGCGTGAAGGAGGTGACGGCCATGTCGGTCCAGCGCTGCACCGCGCCGTCCACCACCCGCGCCCGGCGTCGCTGACGCGACCGCCGGGGTCCTGAGAGGCCCTCCCGTGCACCACCACCTCGCCCTGCTGGGCTGGGACGACGCGTGGGCGTCGTCCCTCGACGACCTCCCCGGCGTCGACCACCTCCCCGGCGTCGACGACCCCGTCGACGCCGGAGTCCGCGCCGACCCCGTCCCGCACGCCGCTCGTCGGGTCGGCCGCGTCTGCCGGGCCGACACCACCTCCTGCGACGTCCTGGTGCCCGCCGGGCCGGACCTGCGCGCGGTCACCGCGGCGTGGGGGCCCGGGCTGCGGCGGGCCCACCGGCAGGACCCCGCCCGGGCCCCGGTCACGGGCGACTGGGTGCTGCTCGACGACGGCGAGCCACCCGCTGTGGAGGCCGTGCTCCCGCGGCGCTCGACGATCCGACGCGCGCAGACCGACGGCTCCTCCCGGGCCCAGGTGCTCGCCGCCAACGCCGACGTCGTCGCGGTCGTGGAGGGCCTGGCGCCCGACCCCGATCCCGGGCGCGTCGAGCGGCTCCTGGCCCTCGCCTGGGCCTCGGGCGCGACCCCCGTGGTCGTGCTCACCAAGGCCGACCTGGTGCCCGACGCCGCCGCGCGCGCCGCCCAGGTCGCCGATCTCGCGCCCGGCGCGGACGTGCTCACCACCGCCGCACCCGAGGGCCTCGGGCTCGACCCGCTCCGTCGCCTCCTCGCCGCGGGGGCGACGGTGGCGCTGCTCGGCGCGTCCGGCGTCGGGAAGTCCACGCTCCTCAACGCGCTGGTGGGGGACGCGGTGATGCGCACCCGTGGCCTGCGCACGGACGGCAAGGGGCGTCACACGACCGTGACCCGGGAGCTCCACCTGTGCCCGGGCGGCGGGGCCGTCCTGGACACCCCGGGGATGCGGACCATCGGCCTCGCGGGCGAGGACGGCCTGGCGGCCGCGTTCGCCGACGTGGACGACCTCGCGGCCGCCTGCCGGTTCGCGGACTGCGGGCACGAGTCCGAGCCGGGCTGCGCGGTCCTCGCGGCCGTCGCGGCGGGTGACCTCACCGAGCGCAGGCTGGCCAGCTGGCGCAAGCTGGCGCGCGAGGCGCAGCACCAGGCCGCGCGCACCGACGCCCGGCTGCGCAGCGAGCTCACGCAGGTGTGGAAGCAGCGTCAGAAGGACTACCGGCGCCGGCCGAACCGCAAGGTCTGAGCCGCCGGACGCCGGCCGGCACGAGGTGCGGCCGGCGTCCGCGGCCCACGCGCGGAGAGCGCGGGACGTCACCGCAGGGCGCGGTTCACCGCCGAGATGATCGCCTTGAACGACGCCGTGGTGATGGACGGGTCGATGCCGACCCCCCACAGCAGTTCGTCACCGACGAGGCACTCCACGTACGCCGCGGCGACCGCGTCCTCGCCCGTCGAGAGCGCGTGCTCGGCGTAGTCCAGCACCTCCACCGGCCCGGCCCGGCCCGTGAGCGCCGCGACGAACGCGGCGATCGGGCCGTTGCCCTCGCCCGTCACGGTGAGCTCCGCGCCGTCGTCGACGATCGTGGCCGACAGCCGCGCGGGCCCGGTCTCCGCGGACACGACCTCGCTGCTGCGCAGCCGGAAGCGGCCCCACTGCGGGAGCCCGCTGTCGGGCGCGGCCGGCAGGTACTCGTCGGTGAACAGCCGCCAGATCTGGTCGGAGGTCACCTCGCCGCCGAGCGAGTCGCTGTGCTGCTGCACCACGCGGGAGAACTCGATCTGCAGGCGCCGCGGCAGATCCAGGTGGTGGTCCGTCTTCATGAGGTACGCCATGCCGCCCTTGCCGGACTGGCTGTTGACGCGGATGACCGCCTCGTACGTGCGGCCCACGTCGCGCGGGTCGATCGGCAGGTAGGGCACGGCCCAGACGAGGTCGTCCGTCGCGACGCCCTCGGCGGCAGCCCGGGCCGCCATGGCCTCGAGGCCCTTCTTGATCGCGTCCTGGTGGGAGCCCGAGAACGCGGTGAAGACGAGGTCGCCGCCGTAGGGGTGGCGTGCCGGGACGGGCAGCTGGGTGCAGTACTCCACCGTGCGCCGGATCCGGTCGATGTCGGAGAAGTCGATCTCCGGGTCGATCCCCTGGCTCGCCAGGTTCATGCCGAGCGTCACCAGGCACACGTTGCCGGTCCGCTCGCCGTTCCCGAACAGGCACCCCTCGATGCGGTCGGCGCCCGCGAGGAAGCCGAGCTCCGCCGCGGCCACGGCGGTGCCGCGGTCGTTGTGCGGGTGCAGGGACAGCACCACGTTCTCGCGGTGGCGCAGGTGCCGGGACATCCACTCGATCGAGTCGGCGTACACGTTCGGCGTCGCCATCTCGACGGTCGCCGGCAGGTTGATGATGACCTTGCGCTCGGGCGTCGGCTCCCACTCGTCGAGCACCGCGTTGCACACCCGGACGGCGAACTCCAGCTCGGTGCCGGTGTAGGACTCGGGCGAGTACTCGTAGAAGACCTCGGTGCCCGGGACCATCTCCTCGTACTTCTTGCACAGCCGCGCCCCGGACGTCGCGATGTCGAGCGCGCCGTCGGTGTCGGTCCGGAAGACGACCTCCCGCTGCAGGACCGACGTCGAGTTGTACAGGTGCACGATCGCCTGCTTCGCGCCGCGGATCGCCTCGTAGGTCCGCTCGATGAGGTGCTCGCGGGACTGGGTCAGCACCTGGATCACCACGTCGTCGGGGATGCGCTCCTCCTCGACGAGCATCCGGACGAAGTCGAAGTCGGTCTGGGACGCGGACGGGAAGCCGACCTCGATCTCCTTGTAGCCCATCTCGACCAGGAGCTCGAACATCCGCAGCTTGCGCTCGGGGTTCATCGGCTCGATGAGGGCCTGGTTGCCGTCGCGCAGGTCGACCGCGCACCAGCGCGGCGCGCGGGTCATCCGTCGCTGGGGCCACGTCCGGTCCGGGAGCTCCACGGCGATCTGCTCGTGGAACGGGCGGTACTTGTGCACCGGCATCGGCGACGGCTGCTGCGCGGTGCGCACCGCGTACGGCGTGACCAGCTCGGTGCCGGGACTCGAGGTCCCGGTGGCGCCGGCGGGCGGCGCGGGCCTGTCGTTCATGGGGGTGTCTCCTCGTCGGGTCGGGCTGGGCGACCGGCACACCGACCACCGCGACGAGGGACCGGCCTAGGCCTCGCCGCGGCGACGAAGGAGGAGTCCGTGCCTGGACATGCGGGTCACTGTACCCCCGCCCACCGGTCCCGCCCCACACCCGACCAGCCTGCGGCGGGGCCCGGGACCGGCGAGGGCCGGGGACCGGCGAGGGCCGGGGACCGTCGGGTCCCCGGCCCTCGCCGTCCGGCTGGAGGTGACTCAGCCCTGGGACTGCGCGAACGCCTCGTAGTCCGACCCGCTCGGGGACTCCCAGTACAGGAGGTCGCACGCCTCGGCGTCCCCGGCCTCGCAGGCGGTCCACAACGCGTCCAGGCCGGCGCTCGAGCCGCGGGTCATCGGCTCGGCGTCCACGCCGTCGCCGAACTCCGTGTCGCACATCGACGAGCCCTCGTAGATCCCGCCGCAGGTGGCGCCGAAGTCCTCGTAGGCCGAGCCGCCGGGCGAGGACCAGAACAGGTCGTCGCACGCCTCCCAGTCGCCGGCGCCGCACGCACCCTGGAGGGCGTCGAAGTAGATCCGCTCGGCGGCGGTCACCTCGGAGTCGTCCCCGGTGTCGGTGCCGTCGTCGGTGCCGGCGTCGCCGGACATCGCGTCGACGCAGTACGTCGTCGTGCCGGCCTCCCACTGCCCGCCGCAGGTGTCGCCGAACTCCTCGTACGACGAGCCCACCGCGGACTCGTCGTAGAGCTCGTCACAGGCCTGCCAGTCCTCGGCCGCACAGGCGTCCCAGAGGCCGTCGAGGTAGGCGTTGTCGCCGTACTCCATGGCCTCGGACACGTCGAGGTCGCCGGGCTCGGCCGTCTCCTCGATGAGGTCGTTGGCCTGGTCGACGACGTCGTCGACCGCGTCGGCCGCGGCCCGGAAGATCGCGATCGCCGCCACGATGCCGCCGATCACGAGAAGCGCGACGATGCCGAGGATGATCCACAGCGCCGTCTTGTTCGACTTCCTGGGTGCGGGCGTCCCGGCATAGCCGGGCGTGTAGCCGCCCGGCGGCATCCCTCCGGGCGGCGCTCCGTAGCCCGGCGCAGGCGCGCCGAACGCCGCCTGGCCGGGGGCGGGGCCGGCGGGCGCCGCAGAGGGCACCGTCGACTGCCC
>JAEZAR010000026.1 GCA_023430425.1 Actinomycetes bacterium
CAGGTCGTCGGGGGACAGGTCGTCGGCGTCCGCGGCGCCCGCGGGCACGCCCGGCCGGAGCAGGTCGGCCAGGGGGACCGGGACGGCGTCGTAGTTGGCGGTCAGCGTCGCAACCTCGGCGCTGCGCGCCTGGTGACGCTGCCACTGCCACACACCCGCGACCACGCACGCCGCCGCGACGAGGAGCGCGACGAGCAGGACGCCGGCGACCCGCCGCCAGGCGGGGCTCACGGCAGGCCGGCGTCCGGGGCGGCGTCCGGCCCCTGCACCAGCTCCGCCACCGGGACGGTGTCCTTGTACAGACCGCGCGCGGCGAGGAAGCCCTCGAGGTGCTCCCGGTGGTCCGGGCAGGCGAGCCACACCTTGCGGCGGTCGGCGGTGTGCAGCCGCGGGTTGTTCCAGCGCAGGCCCCAGGCGGCGCGCGCCCGGCAGCCGCGCGCGCTGCACTCCAGGGCCTCGTCGACGTCCGGCTCGCTCACGGCATCAGTCTGCCCGCTCCGGCCCGGACGCCGGGCGGGCTGCGGGCGGGAGGGCGGCGGGCGCGGGCGGACCGACGTAGGTGCCCGGGTCGGTGCGCCGCTCCCGGCCGGCGTTGGCGAGCACCACCGCGACGTAGGGCAGCACGACCGCACCGACGAGCAGGAGCCACCGGGTCCAGTGGTCCACCGCCACGGCGCCGACGAAGCAGACCACCCGGATGCCCATCTGGACGAGGTAGCGCCGGGTGCGCGCGGCGATGTCGTCCGTCAACGGGGCGGGCGCCGACGTGATGCGCACGGGTGCGGCGGTACCTGCGGTCCGCTTCCTCACCTCCCGAGTCTAGGCAGGTCCTGCCCTCACCTCGTCGGGCCACGACAGCCCCGAGGCCGCCGGGTTGTCCCGGGCGGGTACCGCGCCGTGCGCCCCCGGTGGGCTACGTTCGGTCGCGGGTCGGGGGACCGGCCCGCCCGGCGTCGTGCCGCGGACCGGCGGACCCGGCCCGGTGGCGCGTGCCGGGACCAGCGACCCGAGGAGGTACCGGCGTGGCCCACACCCCCCGCAGCGTCCTGGTCACCGGCGCGAGCCGGGGCATCGGTCGGGCGATCGCCGAGCGCTTCCTGGCGTCGGGTGACCGCGTCGCCTCCCTGCAGCGGAGCGCGGACGCCCCTGACGGCGTGCTCGTCGTGCCCGGCGACGTCACCGCCACCGAGGCCGTCGACGCCGCGTTCGCGCGGGCCGAGGACGCCCACGGGCCGGTCGAGGTGCTCGTCGCGAACGCCGGCATCACCCGCGACCAGCTGCTGATGCGGATGTCGGACGAGGACTTCGACGCCGTGATCGACGTCAACCTCGCCGGCGCCTTCCGGTGCGTGCGGCGCGCGTCGACGGGGATGATCCGGCGACGCTCGGGCCGGATCGTGCTCGTCTCGTCGGTGATCGGGCTGTACGGCGGCCAGGGTCAGGTGAACTACGCGGCGTCGAAGGCCGGCCTCGTCGGCATCGCCCGCTCGGTGACCCGCGAGCTGGGTGGCCGCGGCATCACGGCGAACGTCGTCGCCCCGGGCTTCATCGACACGGACATGACGCGGGCGTTGCCCGCGGAGCGCCAGGACGCCTACCGTGCCGCCATCCCGGCCGGCCGGTTCGCCCTCCCCGAGGAGGTGGCCGGCGTCGTGCACTTCCTCGCCTCCCCGGACGCCGCGTACATCAGCGGCGCGGTCATCCCGGTGGACGGCGGCCTGGGCATGGGTCACTGAGACGCGACGAGAGGACGACGGATGGGTCTGCTCGAGGGCAAGAGGCTGCTGGTCACCGGGGTGCTCGTGGACACCTCCATCGCGTTCCACGTCGCGCGCCTGGCGCAGCAGGAGGGCGCGCGGGTCGTGCTCACTGCGCCGGGCCGCCAGACCCGGCTCACGTCTGCGGTCGCCCGCCGCCTGCCGCAGGAGGCGCCCGTCGTGCCGCTGGACGTGACCGCGGCCGAGGACCTCGGGGCGCTGGCCGACCAGGTGCGTGAGCACGTGGACGGGCTGGACGGCGTCGTCCACTCGATCGGCTTCGCCCCCCAGTCCGTGATGGGCGGGCACTTCCTCGACGCGGCCTGGGACGACGTGGCGACCGCGGTCCACGTCTCGGCGTTCTCCCTCAAGGCGCTGGCGGTCGCCGCGCAGCCCCTGCTGGCGCCCCCCGCCTCGGTCGTCGGGCTCACGTTCGACGCCCGCTACGCCTGGCCCGTCTACGACTGGATGGGCGTGGCGAAGGCCGCGTTCGAGTCGACGGCCCGCTACCTCGCGCGGGACCTCGGGCCGCAGGGCGTGCGGGTCAACCTCGTCTCGGCGGGGCCGATCCGGACCACCGCGGCGACCCACATCCCGGGCTTCGACCAGATGGAGGGGGGCTGGTCGGCGCGAGCCCCGCTCGGCTGGGACAGCGCAGACCCCGAGCCGACGGCGCGGGCCGTGTGCGCCCTGCTGTCCGACTGGTTCCCCGCCACGACGGGCGAGGTCGTCCACGTGGACGGCGGCGTCCACGCGATGGGCCAGTGATGCCGGGCCGGGTGCGCCGGCTGGTCCTGCTCCGCCATGCCAAGGCCGAGCCGTCCGGCGGGGTGGCCGACGAGCTGCGGCGGCTCACCGCCGTCGGGATCCGCCAGGCGTCCGCCGTCGGCGCGTCGCTGCACGCCGCCGGCCTGGTGCCGGAGCGGGCGCTCGTGTCCTCCGCCGTCCGGACGCGCGAGACCTGGGAGCACCTCGCGGTGGCGCTGGGCGACGAGCCGGCGCCGGAGGTGGTGGTCTCGGACGAGATCTACCTCGCGCACCCGCTCGAGGTCGTCGACCTCGTGCGGCGGACCGACGCACGCGTGCGCACCCTGCTCGTCGTCGGGCACGAGCCCGCGATGTCGGCGGCGGCGACCCTGCTCGCCGGCGAGGGGGAGCCGGGGCACGTCGCCCAGGTGCGGACGGGGCTCGGGACCGGGGCCTACGCGGTGCTCGACGTCGTCGGCCCCTGGGAGGGCCTGGCGCGCGGGTCCGCGGTGCTCACGGGCGTGGTCCGCCCGGCCTGGGACGCGTAGCCGCCGCGGGTCGGGCGAGGTCCTCGACAGCTGGCGTCCACGTCGACAGGTGGCGCACCCGTGGTGGGTCCGGACGACGGCGTGTACGCCACCTGCGTCGGCAGCGTCCGGAGGGTGGCGGGCCAGACGGGCCCGGCACCTCGTCTGGGACAGTGGGCCCGTGGCCACGATCCGTCCGTTCCGTGCCCTGCGCCCGCCGCGCGACCGCGTCGCCCGCGTCGTCGCCCCGCCGTACGACGTCGTCGACACCGCCGAGGCCCGCGCCCTCGCGCGCGGGAACGCCGACAGCTTCCTGCGCGTCTCCCGGCCCGAGATCGACCTGGCGGACGACGTGGACCCGCACGCCGACGCGGTCCACGACGCCGGCCGGGACGCCCTCGCCGACCTGGTCGCCCGCGGGGTCCTCGTGCCCGACCCGGAACCCGGCATGCTGGTCTACCGGCAGCGCACGGACCTGCCCGGGCCGGGCGGCGAGCCGCGCACGGTGACCCAGACCGGCGTCGTCGGCTGTGCGACGGTCGCGGACTACGCCGACGGCGTCATCGCCACGCACGAGCACACGCGCCCCGACAAGGAGACCGACCGGACCCGGCACATCGCGGCCCTGGGTGCCCACGACGAGCCGGTCTTCCTCATGTACCGCGCCGACGCGCCCGGCGCCCGCGAGGTCGGAGCCGTCGTGGCGGCCGTCGTCGCCCGCGCTCCGGAGTACGACCTCGTCACCGACGACGGCGTCGCGCACACCCTGTGGACCGTCGCGCCGGCGGAGGCCGCCGCGCTCGAGGAGGCGTTCGCGGCGATGCCGGCCCTGTACGTCTCCGACGGGCACCACCGCAGCGCCGCGGCGGCGCGGGTCGCCGGGGAGCGGTCGACGCCGGGGGCCGGCGAGTTCCCCGTCGTCGTCTTCCCCGCGGACGAGCTCACGATCCTGCCCTACAACCGCGTGGTGGCCGACCTGGGCGGCGCCGACCCGCAGGCGTTCCTCGCCTCGCTGGCGGCGGACTTCGACGTCGAGCTCGCGGACGGCGCGCCGGCGCCGGGACGCCACCAGCTCGGGCTGCACCTGGCGGGCCGGTGGTACCTGGCCACGGCCCACCCGGACGTGGTCGACGACGCCGACCCGATCGCGCGCCTGGACGTCTCCGTGCTGCAGGACCGGGTGCTGGGCCCGCTGCTCGGCATCACCGACCCGCGGACCGACCAGCGGATCGCGTTCGTCGGCGGGATCCGCGGGACCGACGAGCTCGAGCGGCTCGTCCGGTCCGGCCGTGCGGCGGCCGCGTTCCTCCTCCACCCGACGTCCCCGGAGGAGGTCATGGACGTCGCCGACGGCGGCCAGGTCATGCCCCCGAAGTCGACGTGGTTCGAGCCCAAGCTGCGCTCGGGCTTCTTCGTCCACCCCTTCGACTGACCCGCGCAGGGGCGGGCGTCACGCCCGGGGCTCAGGGCTCGACGACGGTCCCCTTCGGGACGACCGTCACGCCGCCCTCGCTCACGGTGAAGCCACGGGCCTTGTCGTGCTCGGGGTCGATGCCGACCCGCGCACGCTCGGCGACGACGACGTTCTTGTCGAGGATCGCCCGGTGCACCTGCGCGTGGCGCCCGACGACCGCCCCGTCGAGGACGACGGAGTCGCTCACGGACGCCCACGAGTGCAGGTACACGCCGGGGGAGAGGACCGACCCGGTGACGGTCGCGCCCGAGACGATCACCCCTGGGGAGACGAGCGAGTCGGCGGCGTGGCCCAGCCGCCCGGGCCCGGCGTGCACGAACTTCGCCGGCGGCAGCCCCGAGTTGCCGGTGAACAGCGGCCACTGCGTGTTGTAGAGGTTGAACACCGGGCTCACCGAGATGAGGTCCTGGTGGGCGTCGTAGTACGCGTCGATCGTCCCGACGTCGCGCCAGTAGTCGCGGTCCCGGTCCGTGGACCCGGCCACGTCGTTGCGGATGAAGTCGTAGACCGCCGCGGTCCCCTTCTCGACGAAGAACGGCACGATGTCGCCGCCCATGTCGTGCTTGGACGTCGGGCTCTGGGCGTCGAGCGTGACCGCCCGCACGAGCGCCTCCGCGTCGGCGACGTAGTTGCCCATCGACGCGAGGATCTCGCCGGGGGAGTCGGCGAGCCCCACGGGGTCCGCGGGCTTCTCCCGGAACGCGGCGATGCGCGTCGGGTCGTCGGCGGTGGTCTCGATGACGCCGAACTCGGTCGCCAGCGCGATCGGCTGGCGGATCGCCGCGACGCTGAACTCGGCGCCGGAG
The DNA here is from genome assembly GCA_023430425.1 of Actinomycetes bacterium. The sequence continues at coordinate 5,312 of JAEZAR010000026.1, forward strand.
GCGACGTGCGCGTCGACCATCTGGGAGAAGTCCATGCGGTAGACGTGGTCGGCCCCCACCACGACGACGATGTCCGGCCGCTCGTCCTCGATGATGTTCAGGCACTGGTAGATCGCGTCGGCGCTGCCGAGGTACCAGTGCTTGCCGACCCGCTGCTGCGCGGGGACGGGTGCGACGTAGTTGCCCAGGAGCGGGGACATCCGCCAGGTGCGGGCCACGTGGCGGTCGAGGCTGTGCGACTTGTACTGGGTCAGGACGACGATCTGCAGGTAGCCCGAGTTGACGAGGTTGGACAGCGCGAAGTCGACCAGGCGGTACAGACCGCCGAACGGCACGGCCGGCTTCGCCCGCTCCGCCGTCAGGGGCATCAGGCGCTTGCCCTCACCACCCGCGAGGACGATGGCCAGGACACGCGGCGTCGCCATGCCTTGACCCTAGGGCCGCGCGTCGCCCGCGGCCATCCGTTCCCGCGCGCGGACCGCTAGCGTGTCGCGCATGCGCGTCGACCTGCTGACCAGGGAGTACCCGCCGCACGTGTACGGCGGCGCCGGGGTGCACGTGACCGAGCTCGCGGCGGTCCTGCGCCACCACGTCGAGGTGCAGGTGCGCTGCTTCGAGGGGCCGCGTGACCTGCCCGGCGTCACGGGCTACGACGTGCCCGCGGGGCTCGCGGAGCACAACCCCGCGCTGCGCACGCTCGGCGTGGACCTCCTCATGGCGGCCGACGTCGCCGGCGCCGACCTGGTCCACTCCCACACGTGGTACGCCAACCTGGGCGGGCACCTGGCGGGCCTGCTGCACGGCGTCCCGCACGTCGTCACCGCGCACAGCCTCGAGCCGCTGCGACCGTGGAAGGCCGAGCAGCTCGGCGGCGGCTACGCCCTGTCCGCGTGGGCGGAGCGGACCGCCTACGAGCAGGCGGACGCGGTGATCGCCGTGAGCGGCGGGATGCGCGACGACATCCTGCGGGTCTACCCGCACGTCCACCCGGACCGGGTGCACGTGGTGCACAACGGCATCGACCTCGCCGGGTGGCAGCGCCCCACCGGGGCCGCGGCCGCGGAGGCCGAGCAGACGGCGCGCACCTTCGGCGTCGACCCCGACCGGCCCGCCGTCGTCTTCGTGGGGCGGATCACCCGGCAGAAGGGGCTCGCGTACCTGCTGCGCGCGGCGGAGCAGCTGCCCGACGACGTCCAGCTCGTCCTCTGCGCGGGCGCGCCGGACACCCCCGAGATCGCGCGCGAGGTCGCCGGGCTCGTCGAGGACCTGCGCACGCGGCGGGCCGGCGTGGTCTGGATCTCCCAGCACCTGCCGCGCGCCGAGCTCATCTCCGTGCTGAGCGCCGGCACCGTGTTCGTCTGCCCGTCGGTCTACGAGCCGCTCGGCATCGTCAACCTGGAGGCCATGGCCTGCGGCCTGCCCGTCGTCGGCACCGCGACCGGTGGGATCCCCGAGGTGGTCGACGACGGGGTCACGGGCTGGCTGGTCCCGATCGAGCAGGTCGCCGACGGGACCGGCACGCCGGTCCACCCCGACCGCTTCGTGGCGGACCTCGGCGCCACCCTCGCCGAGGCCGTCGCCGACCCGGTGCGCGCCGCACGGATGGGCGAGGCGGCGCGCCGCCGCGTCGAGGACCACTTCGCGTGGGAGGCGATCGCGGAGGAGACCCTGCGGGTGTACCGGTCGGTGCTCGAGGGCTGAGCGCGGCTCAGGCGCCGACGACGAGGGTCGCCGCGCACATCGCCCGGCGCGCGGCGTGGTCGACGTGGCGCAGCGCGGCCGTGCGCTGGTCGGCCTGCCAGAGGTTGACCGCCCCGCCGTCGTCCGCCGTGGCCAGGTCGACGATCCGTCGCAGCCGTGCCGCGAGGGCCAGGACGCGCGCGCGGCGCGGCTCGAGGCCCCGCGGGAACGCGGATGTGTCCGGCTCGGCCCGCATCCACGCCAGCGCCTCGACGGCGTCGTCCCGCCACCGGGCGACGTCGAGGGAGTCGAGCGCCTCGGTCGCGGTGCGCAGGGCCTCGCGCAGGTCGCGCTCGGCGTCGGCGAGGGAGCCGACGGTCGCCACGACCCCGAGCGTCCACGGCGAGACGCGGCAGGTGCGCCAGCGCACCAGGTTGCCGGGCTCGACCGGGCTGCCGAAGGGGGTGACCTCGGGGACGGCGGCGAAGTGCTCGTCGCCGAGGGCGACGAGGACGCATTCGCCGGCGTCGACGGCACCGTTGCTCACCTCCGGCGGCACCCCGACCACGTCGCCCGGGACGGGCAGCACGGCGGCCGCCTGGACGCCCGGCACGCCCCACGCGCGCACGAGGTCCGCGAGCGGGCCGTCCGGGAGGCCGGCGCCGCCGTCGGCGGTGGTGTGCGGCTCGTCGTCACCCTGCACACCGGCGACGGCGTGCTCGGCGACCGACGCCGAGCCGCGGACGTGCGGCAGCCACGCGGCCAGGTGCACCGACCGCGGCAGGTGAAGCAGGGGCGCCACCGGGTCAACCTAACCCTGCCGAGCCGGGCCCGACGCGCGGACCCGGTGGGCGGGCGGGCCGGGTCCGCAGGCTAGGGTCGGCGCATGGTGCTCGACGTTGCGGACGTCACCGTCAGGCGCGGTGGCACGACCATCCTGGACGCCGTGTCGTGGCGGGTCGCCGACGGCGAGCGCTGGGTGGTCCTCGGGCCCAACGGCGCCGGCAAGACCACGCTCCTGCAGATCGCCTCCGCCCGGATGCACCCCAGCTCGGGGACCGCGGTGGTCCTCGGCGAGCGTCTGGGCGCCGTCGACCTGTTCGAGCTGCGCCCCCGCATCGGCGTCGCCTCGGCCGCGCTCGCCGACCGGATCCCGCCGCACGAGCGGGTGCTCGACGTCGTGCTCACCGCGGCCTACGGGATGACGGGCCGGTGGCGCGAGGAGTACGAGGCGCTCGACCACGAGCGGGCCCGCGTGCTCCTGGACGTCTTCGGGGTCGCCAGGCTCGCGGACCGCACCTTCGGCACCCTGAGCGAGGGGGAGCGCAAGCGGGCCCAGATCGCCCGTGCGCTGATGACCGATCCCGAGCTGCTCCTCCTCGACGAGCCGGCGGCCGGTCTGGACCTCGGCGGGCGGGAGGAGCTCCTCGGGGCGCTGACGGAGCTGGCGCGCGACCCGAGGTCACCGGTGATGGTCCTCGTCACCCACCACGTCGAGGAGATCCCGGTCGGCTTCACCCACGCGCTGCTGCTGCGGGACGGCCGCGTGTCCGCCGTCGGGCCGCTCGAGGAGGTCATCACCCCCGAGCACCTCTCCGCCGCCTTCGGGCTCGACCTCGAGGTCCAGCGTCACGGCGGGCGGTGGAGCGCGCGCGCCCGGGGCTGACGGGTCCTGACCCGGCCGAGCCGCGCCGGCCCAGGGCGGGCGAGCGCACCCGGCAGGGCGGCCGGCCTCGCTAGGATCGATCACGCCGGGGGGCCGGCCCCCGGCGGTGGCGCAGGCGAGGGAGCCGATGGACGGCCAGATCGAGATCCACTGGGTCTGGTGGCTGATCGCCGCCGTCGGGCTGGGGGTCCTCGAGATCCTCACCCTCGACCTGGTGCTGCTCATGTTCGCGGTGGGCGCCCTCGGCGCGATCATCGCCAACCTCGCCGGTGCCTCGGTGACGGTGCAGGTGCTCACCTTCGCCGCGACGTCGCTCGTGATGCTCGTCGGCCTGCGGCCGTTCCTGCTGCGCAACCTGCGCCGGCGCACGCCCGTGGTGGAGACCAACGTGGCCGCGCACGTCGGCCGCCCCGCGATCACCCTGACGGAGGTCACCGAGCGGACCGGTCTGGTCAAGCTCGCGGGCGAGGACTGGTCCGCGCGCAGCGCGGTCCCCGGGACGAGCTACCCCGCCGGGACGGACGTGAGCGTGGTCCGGATCGACGGGGCCACCGCGCTCATCGGGCCGGCCGCGCCCGCGGGAGCCCCCGATGCGTGGCCCGACGCAGGGACGCAGACCGAGCACGGCCCCGACGACCACGGGAGGACCGCATGACCGCACTGCTGGCCGGGATCGAGAGCCCCACGATCAGCGCGAACCAGCTGATCATCTACCTCGTGCTGGGCCTGGTCGCCCTGTTCGTCGTGGTGACCCTGATCCGGGCGGTGAGGATCGTGCCGCAGGCGCAGGCGTACATCATCGAGCGCCTCGGGCGGTACTCGCGCACCCTGGACGCCGGCCTGCACCTGCTCGTGCCGTTCGTCGACCGCGTGCGCAGCCAGGTCGACCTGCGCGAGCAGGTCGTCTCGTTCGCCCCCCAGCCGGTGATCACCTCGGACAACCTGGTGGTGTCGATCGACACCGTCATCTACTACCAGGTCACCGACCCCAAGTCCGCGGTGTACGAGATCGCGAACTTCGTCGTCGGCATCGAGCAGCTCACCGTGACGACGCTCCGCAACGTCGTCGGCTCGATGGACCTCGAGCAGACCCTCACGAGCCGTGACCAGATCAACGGCCAGCTGCGCGGCGTGCTGGACGAGGCGACGGGGCGCTGGGGCGTCCGGGTCAACCGCGTCGAGCTGAAGTCGATCGACCCGCCGCAGAGCGTGCAGGGCGCGATGGAGCAGCAGATGCGCGCCGAGCGCGACCGGCGCGCGGCGATCCTCACCGCCGAGGGCGTGAAGCAGTCGGCGATCCTCACCGCCGAGGGCGAGAAGCAGTCCTCCATCCTGCGCGCCGAGGGCGCGGCGCAGGCGGCGGTTCTCAAGGCCCAGGGCGAGGCGCGGGCGATCCTGCAGGTCTTCGACGCGATCCACCGCGGCGACGCCGACCCGAAGCTGCTCGCGTACCAGTACCTGCAGATGCTCCCGGAGATCTCCCGCACCCAGTCCAACAAGGTCTGGTTCATCCCGACCGAGTTCACCACCGCGCTGCGCGCGATCAGCAAGGGGTTCGGCGTCGGCGACACGGACGGCGCCCCGGACCTCGGCTCGCGGGCGCCCGGGTCGTCCCCGGTCCGTCCGGAGGACCTCGGACCCTCGGCGCTGACGGACCCCGCCGAGGCCCTCGCCGAGGCGAGGCGGGTCTCCCAGGCCGCGACGGACGACGCGACGAGCGCGACCACGCGGATGCCGCGGCCGGACACGGGGGGGCCGGGGATGCCGCCGCCTCCGCCGGAGGGCTGAGCCCCGCGGCTCAGGGCACGTCGGCCAGGCG
>JAEZAR010000184.1 GCA_023430425.1 Actinomycetes bacterium
CCTCCCGCCGGTGCGCGCGCGGCTCGATCGCCACGACGCGGGCGGCTCCGGCGACGCGGGCGAGCTGGACCGCGCACAGGCCGATCGGCCCCGCGCCGACGACGACGACCGTGGAGCCGACGCGCGGCTTGCCGAGGTCCATGGCGTGCAGGGCCACCCCGAGCGGCTCGAGCATCGCGACCTCGGCGGACGTCAGGTCCGGCACGGGGTGCAGGAGCGCCGTCGGCCACGCCATGAGCTCGCGCAGGCCGCCGTCGTTGCGCCCGTGCCCCGCGAAGCGCACCCGCGGGCACATGTTCCGCAGGCCCTCGAGGCAGGTCTCGCAGACGCCGCACGCGTCGGACGGGTCCACCGCGACCAGGCGGCCGTCGAGCTCGCCACCCACGACCACGCCGGCGATCTCGTGGCCGAGCACGAGGGGCTCGCCCAGGACCGCGTCGCCGATGCCGCCGTCGGTGAACCAGTGCAGGTCCGACCCGCACAGGCCGACCGCCGTGACGCGGACGAGGCTCTGCCCCTCGGCGGGCCGGGGGTCCGGCTCCTCGGCGATCCGCAGGTCCCCGATGCCGTGCAGCCGCGCCGCTCTCATGGGTCGAGCGTAGACGGCGGAGCGGGACCGGCCGCCGGCGGCGCCGGACGGCGGGTTCTGTCGACTTCTGTTCGAATCCGTGCGATCCTGTCGGGGTGCTGGCGAGTCAACGGCAGGAGGCGATCCTCGCCGCGATCCGGCGGGAGGGCGCGGCGAGGATCGCCGACCTCGTCGAGTCCCTGCAGGTCTCGGACATGACGGTACGGCGCGACATCGGTGAGCTGGCCCGCCGCGGCCTCGTCCAGCGCGTGCACGGCGGCGCCGTCGACGCCCGGCGGGCGGCCCACGAACCCGGGTTCTCCGCGAAGGCCGCCCTGCACAGCCCCGAGAAGCACGCCGTGGCGGCGGCCGCCGTCGCGCAGATCTCCCCCGGCGGCGCCGTGGCGCTGTCCGCGGGGACGACCACCCACCTCGCGGCGCGCCTGGTCGCCGACACCTCCGCGCTGCGACCCCTGACGGTCGTCACGAACTCCCTCCCCGCAGCCGCCGTCCTGCACGAGCGGGCGGACCCCGACCTGGTGGTCGTGCTCACCGGGGGCACGCGCACCCCGTCCGACGCGCTGGTCGGACCTGTCGCCACCCGCGCCCTGGAGACCTTGCGCGTGGACCTGCTCCTGCTCGGCGCCCACGGGGTCGACCCCGCCGCCGGCCTCACCACCCCCAACCTGCTCGAGGCGGAGACCGACCGCGCGCTCATCGACGCCGCGGGACGTACGGTCGTCGTCGCGGACCACTCCAAGTGGGGGGTGGTCGGGCTGGCGCGGATCGCGGCGCTGGCCGAGGTGGACCTGCTCATCACCGACACGGGCCTGCCGCCCGACGCCGTCGCGGCGGCGGAGTCCGTCGTCGATCTCCAGCTCGTCAGCCCCGAGGAGGCTCCGTGACCGTCCGCCGCACCGCCACCCGCATGGCGGACGGCCGGGAGCTCGTCTACTTCGACGACTCCGAGCCGTACGCGTCCGGCGCGGCCACCCGCCGCCTCGACGACCCGCGACCGCTCGCCGACCGGTACGGACCGTCACCGTCGTTGCCCGAGATGCGCCGGGACCCGCTCACGGGCGAGTGGATCCCGATGGCGTCGCACCGGATGGACCGCACCTTCCTCCCGGCGGCGGACTCGTGCCCGCTGTGCCCGGCCCGGCCCGGCGCGGCGTACTCGGACGGGGAGGTCCCGGACACGGACTACGACGTCGTCGTCTTCGAGAACCGGTTCCCCGCGCTGCTCGCCCCCCCGGACGGCGGCGCGCAGGAGTGGCTCGTCGACGGCGAGCCCCTGTGGCCGGCACGGACCGCGGCGGGCCGCTGCGAGGTCGTCTGCTTCTCCGCGGACCACCACGCCTCGTTCGGCGACCTGCCCCCGCACCGGGTGCGCACGATCGTCGAGGCGTGGGCGGACCGCACGCGCGAGCTCTCGGGGATGCCGGGCATCGCGCAGGTGTACTGCTTCGAGAACCGCGGCCGGGAGATCGGCGTCACCCTCCCCCACCCGCACGGCCAGGTGTACGCGCTGCCGTTCGTGCCCCCGCGCACCCGCAGCATGCTCGAGCAGGCCGGTGCCTACCGCGCCCGGACGGGTCGCTCGCTCCTGCGGGACGTGGTCGACGCCGAGCGCCGGGCCGGCGTGCGCGTCGTCGGGGAGTCGGCGCACTGGACCGCGTACGTCCCGGCCGCCGCCCGCTGGCCGGTGGAGGTGCACCTCGCCCCGCACCGTGACGTGCCCGACCTGCCCGCCCTCGACGACGACGAGCGTGACGACCTCGCGGTCGTGCTTCCGGAGCTGGTCCGCCGTCTGGACAGGTTCTTCGTCACCCCCGACGGCGCCCCGATCACGCTGCCCTACGTCGCCGCCTGGCACCAGGCCGTCGTGGGCGAGGGCCGCGACCTCGGCCGCCTGCACCTGCAGGTGTTCTCCGTCCTGCGGGCGCCCGGCCGCCTCAAGTTCCTCGCGGGCGTGGAGTCCGGGGTGGGCGCGTGGCTGAGCGACACGACCCCCGAGCGGATCGCGGCCCGCCTCCAGGAGCTCGCGTGAGCGGCCGGCCGCTCGAGTGGCGCGAGGCATGGACGCCCGCCGAGGGCGCCGACCGGGCCGCCCGCCTGTTCGCGGGGGCGTTCGGCACCGACCCGGCCGGCGTCTGGGCGGCCCCGGGCCGCGTCAACCTCATCGGCGAGCACACCGACTACACGGGCGGGCTGTGCCTGCCCGTCGCGCTGCCGCACCGCACCTACGTCGCGCTGCGCCCGCGCACGGACGGGCAGGTCCGCCTCGTCTCCGCCCAGGAG
>JAEZAR010000227.1 GCA_023430425.1 Actinomycetes bacterium
CACCTGGGCCTACCGTGCGGACCAGCCGGGTCGCGGTGACGAGCTCCTGGCCTACGGTGGGGGTGTCGCGGGGGTCGTCGCGGCGTGCAGCCTGACGTTCGCGGTCATGCTGCTGCTGCGCCACGCGGCGGGATCACGGGACGAGACGTCCCCCCCGCCCGCTTGACGTCAGGACGTAGAGTCCCACGGAAGAGTGGGGCCGGCGCGTCACGGAGCGCCCACGGCCCGCCGCGAGATCGACGAACCCAGCCCACGGCACGGAAGGCCGCTCAGATGTCTGCAGGTCGCAAGCTCGTCATCGTGGAGTCCCCGGCGAAGGCGCGCACCATCGCCGGGTACCTCGGTGACGGGTTCGACGTGGAGGCGTCGGTCGGGCACATCCGCGACCTGCCGCAGCCCTCGGAGCTGCCCGCGGACATGAAGAAGGGCCCGTACGGCAAGTTCGCGGTCGACGTCGAGAACGGGTTCACGCCGTACTACGTCGTCGACGCGGACAAGAAGAAGAAGGTCGCAGAGCTCAAGAAGCTCCTCAAGGAGTCCGACGAGCTCTACCTCGCCACCGACGAGGACCGCGAGGGCGAGGCCATCGCGTGGCACCTGCTGCAGGTCCTCGAGCCCACGGTGCCCGTGCGGCGGATGGTGTTCCACGAGATCACCCGCGAGGCGATCCAGCGGGCGCTCTCGAGCCCGCGCGAGCTCGACGAGCGCCTCGTCGACGCCCAGGAGACCCGGCGGATCCTCGACCGCCTGTACGGGTACGAGGTCTCGCCGGTGCTGTGGCGCAAGGTGCGGCAGGGCCTGTCGGCCGGCCGCGTGCAGTCGGTGGCGACGCGCATGGTCGTCGAGCGCGAGCGGGAGCGGATGGCGTTCCGCGAGGCGGCGTACTGGGACGTGCGGGGCACGTTCCGCGTCGCCGATCCCGCCCCGGGCGCCGACGAGCCGGCCGACGCCGGCGCCTTCGACGCGCGCCTGGTCACCCTCGGGGGCGCCCGCGTGGCGACGGGCCGCGACTTCGACGACCGTGGCGCGCTGCGGCGCCCCGGGGAGGTCGTGCACCTGGCGGAGGACGACGCGCGGGCGTGGGCCGCGGCGCTCGAGCCGGCCGAGTTCCGGGTGCTCGAGCTCGAGACCAAGCCGTACAGCCGCAAGCCGGCGGCGCCGTTCACCACCTCCACCCTCCAGCAGGAGGCGGCCCGCAAGCTGCGGATGGCCTCGCGGCAGACGATGCGGGTCGCGCAGGCCCTCTACGAGAACGGCTACATCACCTACATGCGGACCGACTCGCCGTCGCTGTCCGCCCAGGCCACCGACGCCGCCCGCCGGCAGGCCGCGGAGCTGTACGGCCCCGAGTACGTGCCGGACACGCCGCGCGGGTACGCCCCGCGGAACAAGGGAGCGCAGGAGGCCCACGAGGCCATCCGCCCCGCGGGCGACCACTTCCGGACCCCCGGCCAGGTGGCCCGCGAGCTCTCCGGCGACCAGTTCCGGCTCTACGAGCTCATCTGGAAGCGCACCGTCGCCTCGCAGATGGCCGACGCCAAGGGCTCGACGGCCTCGGTGCGGCTGGGTGCCGACGTCCCGGAGCCCGGGTCGGGGGCGACCACCCGGGCCGTCTTCGCGGCGTCGGGCACCGTCATCACCTTCCGCGGGTTCCTGGCCGCCTACGAGGAGTCCCGCGACGCCGAGCGGTACGCCGACGAGCCCGGGGCCGAGGGGGGTGCCGGTGCGCCGGCGTCGGCCGAGCGCGAGGCCCGGCTGCCGCGGATGACCGAGGGGGACCGCCTCGACGTGGTCGCGCTCGAGCCCGACGGCCACCGGACCTCGCCGCCCCCGCGGTACACGGAGGCGAGCCTGGTCAAGGCGCTCGAGGAGCGCGGCATCGGCCGACCGTCCACCTACGCGGCGACGATCGGCGTGATCCAGGACCGCGGGTACGTGACCAACCGCGGCCAGGCGCTCGTGCCCAGCTGGCTCGCGTTCGCGGTCACCCGCCTGCTCGAGGAGAACTTCGACCGGCTCGTGGACTACGACTTCACGGCGGCGATGGAGGAGGACCTCGACGCGATCGCGGCCGGGGAGAAGGACCGTGTGGCGTGGCTGAGCCGGTTCTACTTCGGCGACGGCGGGCCCGACGTCGAGGGGCTGCGCGACCTCGTCGAGAGCCACCCCGAGATCGACGCCCGCGAGGTCAACTCGATCGAGATCGGCGACGGCATCGTGCTGCGGGTGGGCCGCTACGGCCCGTACCTCGAGGACACCGCGGGGGTGACCGGTCCCGGCGCCGAGGACGGTGCCCCGCGCCGCGCGTCGGTGCCCGAGGACCTCGCGCCGGACGAGCTCACCCCCGACAAGGCCCGGGAGCTGCTCGCCACCCAGCCCGACGGCGACCGGGAGCTCGGCACCGACCCCGCCACGGGCACCACGGTCGTGGCCCGCAACGGACGCTACGGGCCCTACGTGACCGAGGTGCTGCCGGAGCCCGAGATCCCCGAGGGCGTGACCGCCGCCGAGCGCAAGCGCCGCCTCGCGGCCGCGCCCAAGCCGAGGACGGCCTCGCTGTTCCGGTCGATGCAGCTGCAGACGGTGACGCTGGAGGACGCGCTGCGGCTGCTCTCGCTGCCGCGGGTGGTCGGGGTGGACCCGACGAGCGGGGAGGAGATCACCGCGCAGAACGGCCGGTACGGCCCGTACCTGAAGAAGGGCACGGACTCGCGGACCCTGCCGGGCGAGGACGCGATCTTCGACGTCACCCTCGCCGAGGCGCTGGCGATCTACGCGGAGCCGAAGCGCGGGCGCGGCGCCCCGTCGTCGGCGCCGCTGCGGGAGCTCGGCGACGACCCCGCGTCCGGCAAGCCCGTGGTCGTCAAGGACGGGCGGTTCGGCCCGTACGTCACCGACGGCGAGACCAACGCGACGCTGCGCAAGGGAGACGCGGTCGAGTCGGTCACGCTCGAGCGGGCCGCGGAGCTGCTCGCGGAGAAGCGGGCCAAGGGACCGGCCCCGAAGGGCCGGCGGACCGCGGCCCGCTCGACCGCGGCGCGCCGGACCGCCACGAAGCGCTGAGGGTCGGCGCCGGGGCGGGTCAGCGTCGGGCGGGTGCGTCCCGGGCGAGGGCGATCACCGGCGGGGGGAGCCGGCCGGCCGCGAGGTGCTCGAGGACCAGGTGCTCGTGCGGCACGACGGGGTCCGGCAGGGACCGGAGCGGGAACCACCCCATCCGCGCCGTGCGGTCGGGCTCGCGGGGTGCCGGGTCGCCGGTCCACCGACGGGCGCGGAAGAACCAGTCGCACCTCTGCTCGACCTGGGGGCCTCCGCGCTCGAGCCGGTGCAGCGTGGTCAGCGGCTCGAGGTCCGCGGGGTCGATCCCGACCCCGGCCTCCTCGCGTGACTCGCGGGCGGCTGCCTCCAGGACGGTCTCGTCGGGCTCGAGGTGGCCGGCGAGGACCGCCCAGTGGTCGTCCATGTACCCGGTGCCGCGGCGGAGCTGCAGCAGCACCTCGTCGCCGCGTTGGAGCACCACGTAGGCGGCCGCGACGAGCAGCGTCCGGTCGGTGAGGTGGTCGTCCACCCGGTACCGGTCGGCCTCGTCGCTCACCCGCGGCACCCTATGCCAGGGCCGGTCGGGGGGGATCAGGCGGACTCGGCCGACGGCTCGTCGTCGGTGCGGAAGCCGATCACCTTGTGCGTGCCGTCGCAGTAGGGCTTGATCCCGGACGCCCCGCAGCGGCACAGCGCCACGGTCCGCCGGCGGCGAGGCGCCGGGCTGCCGTCGGGCAGCAGGATCTCGACGTCGCCGCGCACGAGCAGGGGCCCGTGCGGGCACGCGGTCACGCTGGCCCAGGGGGTGCTGTCGGTCGCCACCGGCCCATTGGACCCCGACGGTGACCGGAGCGCGCGTCGGGGGAGGCGTCCCCGTGGTCGTCCGCCGTCGGCGATCGGTCGCCCCGCGGGCGGGCCAGCGGATGCGGGGGCGCGCCGCGGGTGCGAGCCTCAGCAGAGCCCGCCGACCGCGGGCCGACGTCGACGAGGAGAAGCATGCGCGTCCCCGCACCACGCGGCCCTGTGAGCGCCGCCCTGGTCCAGGCACTGGCCGGAACCCCGGGCCCGGTCCCCGACGTCCGGTCCGCCGCCGAGACGGCCGTCGCGGCGAGCCCGGACGTGCTCGCCGACGAGGACGTCCAGCTGGCGTTGCTGTGCATGTACGAGCTGCACTACCGCGGGCTCGACGGCGTGGACGAGGCCTGGGAGTGGGCACCGGACCTGCTGGGCGCGCGTGCCGTGCTCGAGGAGGCGTTCGAGGGCGCGGTGCGCGACCTCGTCCCGGTGCCGGACACGCCCGCGCGCTCGGCGGAGGAGATCGCCGAGGCGCTCTTCGAGCTCACGAGCGACGACTCGGGCCCGAGCGTCTCCGGGTTCGTGGCGAAGCGTGCCACGGACGAGCAGCTGCGCGAGTTCGTGATCCACCGGTCGATCTACCACCTCAAGGAGGCCGACCCGCACAGCTGGGCGCTCCCGCGGCTGAGCGGGCGGGCCAAGTCGGCGCTCATCGAGGTGCAGGCCGACGAGTACGGCGGCGGGCGGCCGGGCTGGATCCACTCGGAGCTGTTCGCCGGCACGATGCGCGCCCTGGGGCTGGACGACACCTACGGCGCGTACGTCGACGTCGTGCCTGCGCCCACCTTGGCGAACGTCAACCTCATGAGCCTCTTCGGTCTGCACCGCCGGCTGCGCGGGGCGATCGCGGGGCATCTGGCTGCGTTCGAGATGACGTCGTCGATCCCCTGCCGCAAGTACGGCAACGGGTTCCGCAGGCTCGGGTACGGCGAGGACGTGACGCACTACTTCGACGAGCACGTCGAGGCCGACGCCGTGCACGAGCAGATCGCGGGCCGCGACCTCGCCGGAGGGCTCGCGGAGGCGGAGCCGGTCGTGCGCGACGACGTGCTCTGGGGCGCCGCGGCGTACCTCGCGGTCGACGGCCTTGCCGGCGCGCAGATGCTGGATGCGTGGGAAGCCGGTCGGTCGGCGCTGCGCGCGCCGTCCGCGACGGTCGCGGCGGCCTGACGCCGCGAGGCTCGTCGAGAGCGCGGGTCGGGAGCGGGCTCCGAGGCCGCGGCGGGTCAGAACGGTGGGGGTCTGTCCGTCGGCGGGTCTGGTGGGGGCGTGGGGGTCGGCCCGGCGGGCTGAGCCTGCGCGGGGGTGCCGCTCCGCAGCGCGCCGTGGTGCGTGCCGCTGGCGATGGGCGGCTCGGGTGGCCGTAGGTAGCGGTGCCCGGTCGGCGCGTCCCACACCGTCGTCCCGGTGGTGTCGTCACGTCGGGCGTGCCAGTCGCCGTGGGTCTTGAGGCGGTGGTGGTGCCGGCACAGGGCGTGCAGGTTCGGCTCGACGGTCTGCTCGTCGGCGGGCCGGCGGGGGTCGAAGGGGTCGATGTGGTCGAGGTCGCAGCGCGCGGCCTGCACGCGGCAGCCGGGGAAGGTGCAGGTGCGGTCCCGTGCGAGGACCTCGGCGACGAGCACGGCGCCGGGCCGGTACCCGGGTGGCGCCGTTCCTCGTGCTCTGCCGCCGGCGGCGGGGGCGGGCGGGCCGACCTTGGCGGGCCCCGGCCCTTGGGGTGCTGGTCGGGTCTCCCCGGTCCGCGGGTCGACGGTCAGGACCTGCCAGCTCGCGCGGCGGGCGAGGTCGCGCGCGACGTCGGCCGTGATGGGCCCGTACCCCGCGAGCTCGGCCGGTGCCTGGTCCAGCCCGGCGAGGGTGGTGGCGGCGACGGTGACCTGCAGGTGCGGGC
>JAEZAR010000283.1 GCA_023430425.1 Actinomycetes bacterium
GTCGTAACTTCATCATATGGCCAGGCAGGATGGTTATATAAGAGCAACAGGCAACATCAACGATGTTACACTTTACATCCGCAACGGCGTCTATTACGCCCGGATGAAAAGCTGCCTCACAGGTAAAATTTTTTGGAAGCACAAGGCTTTTGAAGGTAGCCGTAATAGCTGCCGGCGCTTTGCATTAGGCAACACACTCGCTTCACAGGTTTACAGGAATCTTCCAAAAGAAAAGCGTGTTTACCAATGTTTTTGCTGGCTAAAAACTGCAGCCATTCTGTATCTCAAACAATCATTTTCAGCAACTGAAGTGCTTTCACTCCTTCGTCAGCAGGCCCTGCAGGAAGCGGATATAGTACAACTTCCACCCAGGAAAAAAAGACAACCTAAACCCTTTCCCTATGCTAAGGTGGTCACACCCAGCTATATCGGCCTAACCGTTGGCAGACTCGAATACCTCGAAAACAAATACGGTGAAGAAAAGTTTGAAGAAATGGTCGAAAGCTTTTTCCATGCCTTAAAGCTGCCACCAACCCCAATCCGCGCCCTGCAACGCGCAGCCACTGCATAAACACCCACACGCGCTCTCCTCTTACCTATCCCTTCTCACGCTTCACGTTTCACGTCTCAACTTGCGCCTTTCATCTCTCACATCTCACGTTTCACGTATCAGACATCCCTGGTGACGTTGTAGTTGCTCGTAGTAACTCCAGTATAACTCGCTAATGACTCTAATATGACTCCGATATGACTCCAATATGACTTCTATATGAAGAGCCACATACTGCGTGCTTCGTTTTCGCACTCCTCACTCTTCTCAGTGCCCACGGTGCCGGGCAGCAGGTTTATCTTTCCCGGCTGTGTGAATTGTCGCTCAGTAAGCTTGGTTTCCGCTTACCTTATTAATACTACAGTACCTTTTTCTAACCGGCTTTCACCGGCAAACAACCTGTATTCGCAGATCCACAAATAAGTTCCGGGGTCGCTGAGGTAGCCATTTACACGTCCCTCCCATCCTTTGTCGGGATCAGATGAACTAAACACCTGTTGCCCCCAACGGTTGAATATCTGCAACCTGAACTGTTCAAACAGTCCTTTGTAACTTACCCTAAACTCATCGTTTCTTCCATCACCATTTGGGCTGAACGCCGTAGGCACCCAAACCTGTTGCCCGCAATTCTTTAGGCTTACCATTACCGTATCGCGCGACAAACAGCCATTACCATCAGAAGTGGTGACATGGTATAATCCAGGCTGTTTAACCCGCATCTTGCGGGCAGTGGCGCCATTGCTCCATGCGTAATTTGTAAAACCTCCACCAGCATCTATCTCCACCTCGTACCCTGCACACATGCCCGTGTCAGCCGGCAAGGTTACCTGCAAAGGCTTTTTCACATTCACCTTGATTGAGTCCTCAGCAATACATCCTCCCTCCCATTGATATTTAACACGGTAAACTGTATCTACCAAAGGAAACAGGTTCACAGCCTTATCTGAAGCTTTGATGTTGTACTGTGGCTGCCAGTCCTTAATACCAATGTCGTGCGTCCAGGATAGCTTCAGCGAATCACCGTAGCAGATGCTATGCTTTGCAGAAAGCGTAAAATTCTTTTTCTTCTCTACTACCACAACAGTGTCGCTGGCAACGTGGCCACAACTATTAACAACCTTAACCCAGTAAATACCTGCTTTCGTTACAGGCAAGGCAGGTGCGGTAGATCCGTCCTGCCAAAGGAAAGAAACAAAGTTGCCGGGCGCCAACATCACCGGCATACCTTCGCAAACCGCAGTGTCGTCAGGCAGTTGGGTTCCAAAAATCTTATTGAACACTTCAATGGTATCGCTGCTGCTACAGTTATCCCGTTCTATCCTCACCCAGTATTTGCCGGGAGTTGTAACCGTAATAGTTGATTGCACCGAACCTGTTGACCATAGATATTGCACGTTCTTAACAGGTACAGACAGCTCCAGTGGAGCCCCTGCACATACCGTGGTATCATTTCCTAAACTGAATGCCGGTATCCCTTTACCGATCCTTAAAGAATTAGGCAGACACATTCCTACACTACCGCTTACGCAAATAGCGGATTCGACGAAGCCACAGGCTGGAGTCTTTTCGTTTGGATAGGGAATACTGCCAATGCAGCTAGTTGCCACGCGGCTGAAATAAAGTTTACCATCTGGCCCTAATTGAATATCTGCAGAGCTAATGGGGTAGCCTATGGTGGCAACACCCACTTCCATTTTGGTTTGTGGTATCTGCGGCCTTGGCACCGAAAGGTCGTACTGGAAAAACTTTACCTGATTGCCCGAATGCCCTACAGCCTTGTAAAGCTTACTATTATCAGGCGAAAAGCAAACACCATAGGGAAAAGTACCCGGTGTTATGGGTAGGTGAAGCAGGTTGGTTACTCTTCCATTGGCTCTGTTGAAGTCGAACAATTCAAGAAAGGACATTGCCACCGCAACAACCACCTGGTTGTCGTCGGTTGACATTTTCATCATACCAACCGGGTGGTCATGTACACCGCCGATAGCACTTACCACGGGTGCACCAATACCTTGTTCGGTTATCAGGCGGGCTTCAAAAGCATTGTCGTACCTACGGTGACTCAATAACCAGTATCCACAACCCGTAGCACGGGCAGAAACCAATTTCTCGGTATTGTTGTTTGTAATGAGAAGGTTCTTCATATCCCACTCCACATCGCCCAAGCCACCGTGCAAATCCATGTTTATGATATGATAACGCAAATCGCCCGTCCCCTTTTCCATCCCCCCTACCGTAAAGAGGTAATAGCGGTTTGTATTTGGGATAGGTATTATAAGCGCAGCCTGTGAGG
>JAEZAR010000437.1 GCA_023430425.1 Actinomycetes bacterium
GGTATCCACAGTCACGATCGTCCCGCGCGCGGCACAGACCGAGCGGTCCGCCCCTCCCGCCGACCGCGCGGGCGGGCACCGTCGGCGTCGTGCGACTGCCTCCCGACGTCGTCGCCCGCTCCGGCCGTGACCAGGCCGGGGTGGTCACCCGCGCGCAGCTCCTCGACCTCGGCGCCGACGACGCGTGGCTCTCCCGGCGCGTGGCCGGCGGTCAGTGGCAGCGGCTCGGGAGCGGGGTCTTCGTCCCGTGGTCGGGCCCCGTCCCGTGGCCGGCCCGCGCCTGGGCCGCGGTCCTGGGCGCCGGCGACGGGGCGGCGCTGTGCGGGCTCGCCGCCGCCTACCTCACCGGGCTGACCCCGCACCCCCCGTCGACGCTCGACGTGTGCCTGCCTCACGAGCGACGCGCCGGGTACACCACCCCCGGCGTGCGCATCCACCGGCGCGTGCGGATGCCACCGACCGGGGGACGGCCGCCGCGGGTGTGGCGCCCGGACACGGCTGTGGACCTCGCAGCCGTGGCACGGTCCGCCGACGACGTGGTCGGGTGGGTGACCGCTGCCGCGCGTGCGGGGACGACGCCGTCGGAGCTCGCGGCGGCCCTCGCCCGCCGCGGACGTGTCCGCCACCACGGGCTGCTGCTCGAGCTCGTGGCGGAGGTGGCGTCCGGGATCGAGTCGCCGCTCGAGCGTCGCTACCACCACGACGTGGAGCGGCGCCACGGGCTGCCACGCTCCCGGCTCCAGCTGCGGGACGTGGTCGGCGGGCGCTGGGTGCGCGCCGACTGCGTCTACCAGGGCATGGGGCTGCGGGTCGAGCTCGACGGGGCGCTCGCGCACCCGCACGGGCGGACCGACGCCGACACGTGGCGGGACAACGCCGTGCTGCTGGAACGGGGCGAGGTGACGCTGCGCTACCGCTGGCGGCACGTCGCGGCGGCGCCCTGTGCCACGGCCGCGCAGGTCGCGTGGGCGCTGCGCACGGGTGGCTGGACGGGCTCTGTCCGACCGTGCGGCCCAGGCTGTGCGGCCACCCCGGCGTAGCGGGCTGCACCTTGCCGCCCGCGGGAAGATCTCACACGCCAGGCGTGAGAGATCCTCCCGGCAACAACGTGGGGGCTCGACGGCGACCGGGCGGGGCTCGACGGCGACAAGGTGGGGCTCGACGCCGGCGACCGGGCGGGGCCGACGACGGCGACCGGGTGGGCGCTACTCGACGACGACCCAGCCGGTGAGCGTCCGGCTCCAGCCGCCCTCGGGCGGCGTCACCGACGCCGGCAGCAGCTCCACGGACGTGCCGGCGTCGAGGTCGTGCACCGTCAGCGACGACGGGGCCGGGTCGCCGGAGCACCCGGGCTCGGCGTTGACGTACACCCGGCTGCCCTGGGCGCGGAGCGTGTAGATGTTCTCCGCGCCGACGGGGCGCTGGAGCGGCCGGATCGCGCCGTCGGCCCAGACGTCGACGCCGCTCATGCACTCGTACAGCGTGAAGTCCGCCGACGGGAACGCGACGACGCCGTCCCGCACCCACACCCCACGGAAGTCGCCCGGCAGGGAATCGTCCGGGCCGATGGACGCGAGCCGCTCCGGCGCCCCGCCCTCGACCGGGACCCGGTAGAGCGCCGGGTCGTGCCGGTAGGGCTCCCAGACGTCCCCGAACTCGTCCGCCGCCGCCTCGTCGACGCAGCCCGCGAGCAGGTTCGCCGAGTCGAGCCAGCCGACGGCGTAGCAGAGCCGACCGTCGACGCCGTAGGGCACCTCGCGCGGCGCCGGCCCGTCGGGCTCGAGCGTGAAGCGGTCGCTGAACGTCACCCCGGTGACGGCGCGACCGTCGGGTCCGTACGCGTCCAGCCACCCGTCGTCGGGCGGCAGGATGGCCGTGGCCGGGCCGGTCAGCTCACCGGTGACCAGGTCGAGGGTCAGCAGCGGACCCTCGGTGACCGTCTCCGAGAAGTACCCCAGCAGGTGGGCGTCCTCGCGCACGACCGCCGTGGCACCCCCGTCCCAGTGCACGGGGACGTGCTCCACCCAGGTGTTCTCCCGGTTCGCCGTCTCCCCCATCTCGACGTCGAAGCGGGCCGCGGCGAACCGCGTGCCCTCCGGGGACACGAGGAAGAGGATCTCCGTCGCCGGGACGAGGCCCAGGACCGGCCGCGGTGAGTAGCTCGCGAGCACCCAGCCGGGGCCCACGGCGTCGAGCAGCCCGTCCGGCATCGCGTAGTACGTCGGGAAGCCCGGCTCGTCGACCGGGTCGCCGAGCACCGGGTCCTCCGCGTCGTCGGTCGGCGTCGGCGACGGCGTGCGGTCCGGCGTCGGCTGCACCGGCTCGGGCGTGGTCACCGGCGGCTCGGGCGCCGCGAGGCGGTCCAGCCCGAACCACCCCGCGGCCACGACCGCCGCCACGACCGGCAGGGCGACAGCTGCCTCGCGCACGTGCCGGACCGCACGGCCCCGACGCACCCGCGCGCGGACGCGCGCCAAGTCGTCCGCCTCCGGCACGAGGCCGTCGAGGGCGCCGGCCCGCTCGCCCGCCGCGGCCCACATCAGGTCACCGAGGTCACGCGTCACGTCGCACCTCCTTGCGGATCGACACCCGTCGTGGGGCCGGGCCCACCGGCCGCGCGTCGACGACGGGGACGTGCTCGGCGACCCCCGCGTCGAGCGCCGCGCCCAGCCGCGCGACGCCGTCGGACACGTACCGCTTGACCGCGCCCTCCGACAGCCGGAGCACGGCGGCGGTGTCCCGCACCGACAGGTCCTCCATGTGCCGCAGCACCACGCAGGCCCGCTCCCGAGGGCTGAGCAGCGCGAGCGCCGCCTCCACCTCGGGCGCCAGGCCGAGCGTGGGCGGGGCCACGGCCTCGGGCGCCGCGTGCGACCCGGTACGCGCCAGGGCACGGCGCTCCGCGCTCCGCCGCCGACCTGCGTCCACGAAGCGCGACGCGACGGCCCGGCGCACGTACGCCTCCGCCTCCGCGATCGTCGCGAACCGGGCGCGACCGGAGAACGTCGCCACCAGCGCGTCCTGGACGAGGTCCTCGGCGTCGGCCCGGGAGCGCGTCAGGAGCATCGCGTACGCGACGAGGCGCGCGTAGCGCTCGTGCGCGACGCGCTCCAGCAGCGGCTCCCAGCGAGCCATGACACCTCCCCACATGCTCGTCGACACCAGAACGCAGGAGGGTGAGCGCGGGGTTGGGGTCCGCCGCCGCCTCGACCCGAGTCACGGACCGCGCGCGTGCCGCCGCGGGCGCCCGTCACGACCGCCGGCCGGGCGGGGTCACCGAGCCCGACGGCGCAGCACCACCTTGCGCGCCTCCTCCGCCCACAGCACGGCGCTCGCCAGCCCGAGGCACACGAGCCACTGGTCCGGCGAGAGCGGCCGCGTCCCGAACGCCGCGTTGAGGAACGGCAGGTGGACCACCGCGACCTGCAGCGCCAGCGCGAGCACCACGGCGCCCCACAGCCACCTGTTGTGGGTGCGCCGGAACGCGCTGCGGGTCCCCGAGCGCGCGTTGAACGCGTTGAAGAGCTGGGCCATGACGAGCACGGTGAACGCGGTGGTGCGGGCCAGCGGGACGCCGTCGTCGCCCTCGACCAGGCCGCCCGGGAGGTGGATGTCGATGGCGAGCAGGGACACCGCCGCCATCACCGCGCCGATCCACACGACGTCGACCCACATCCGCCGGTCGATGACGCGGTCCGTCAGGCGCCGCGGCGGGCGGTCCATGAGGTCCTCGGTCTGCGGGTCGACGCCCATGGCGAGCGCGGGGCCCGTGTCGGTGAGCAGGTTGATCCACAGGATCTGCGTCGCCAGCAGCGGCACCACGACCACCTCGCCGTGGCCCGACAGCCCCAGGAAGCCCGCGAGCACGACGCCCCCGAACACCGTCAGGACCTCGCCCATGTTCGACGAGAGCAGGAACCGCAGGAACTTCTTGATGTTCTCGAAGATGCCGCGCCCCTCGCGGACGGCGGCGACGATCGTGGCGAAGTTGTCGTCGGTGAGGATCATCGCGCCGGCCTGCCGGGTCACCTCGGTCCCGGTGACCCCCATCGCGACGCCGATGTCCGCCGACTTCAGCGCGGGCGCGTCGTTGACGCCGTCGCCGGTCATCGCGACGACGAGCCCGTCCGCCTGCAGCGCGTCGACGATCCGCAGCTTGTGCTCCGGGGAGACCCGCGCGAACACCGACGTCGTGTGCACCACGTCGCGCCAGCCGGCCTCGTCGAGCCCGTCCAGCTCCAGCCCGGTCGCGACCGGGGCGCCGGCCGGGACGATGCCCAGCTCGGTCGCGATCCGCAGCGCCGTCCCGGGGTGGTCGCCGGTGATCATCATCACCCGGATGCCGGCCCGGTGGGCGGCCGCGACGGCGTCCCGCGCCTCCGGCCGCGGCGGGTCGATGATCCCGACGACGCCGCACCAGACGAGGTCGTGCTCGAGCTCGGCCTCGAGCACGTCGCCGTCGGCGTCGCGCACGGCGTCGGCAGCCAGCTCGGTGCGCCGCTGCGCGACGCCGAGGGTGCGCAGCGCCTGGGCGGACATCCCGTCGATCGCGTCGGTCACCTGTGCACGGTGCTCGTCGGTGAGCGGGACGACGGCATCGCCCACCAGCACGTGGGTGCAGCGGGCGAGCAGCACGTCCGGCGCACCCTTGGTCATGACGGTGAGCAGGGCGGGACGCTCCGGGTCGACGCCGGCCTCGAGCGTCGACATGAGCTTGCGCTCGGACGTGAACGGCACCGCCGCCACCCGCCGGAACGTGGCGAGGCGGTGCTCGTGCACGCCCAGCTTCCGCTCGGCCACGAGGAACGCCGCGTCGGTGGGGTCGCCCTGCATGGTCCAGGTGCCGTCCTCGCCCTGGCGGAGCTCGGCGTCGTTGGCGGCCGACCCCGCGGCCAGCACCGCCTCGACCTCCGTCCACAGCGGCCCGCCCCGGGCGAACGACCCGTCGTCCCCCTCGTCGACGACGACCGCGCCCACGGGGGCGTAGCCCACGCCGTCGAGCCGCACCGCGCCCGACGCCGTGACCACGCGGACGAGCGTCATCTCGTTCTGGGTGAGCGTCCCCGTCTTGTCCGAGCAGATCACGGACGCCGAGCCGAGCGTCTCCACCGACGCCAGCCGCTTGACGATCGCGTTGCGCGCCGCCATCCGCTGCACGCCGATGGCGAGGACCACGGACAGCACCGCCGGCAGCCCCTCGGGGACCGCCGCCACGGCGAGGGAGACCCCGAGCAGCAGGACCGTGACGTAGTCGCCGACCTCCTGCAGGTCGGAGACCAGCAGCACCGTCGCGACCACGACCAGCGCGATGACCACCACCGCGATCCCGAGCGTCCGGCCGACGACGCCGATCTCGCGCTGCAACGGGGTCTCGTCCTGCTGCGTCTCGGACAGCAGGCGGGCGATCCGGCCGGTCTCCGCCGCCATCCCGGTGGCCGTCACGACGGCGCGCCCGGTGCCGCGGGTGACGGCCGTCCCGCCGAAGACCATCGACGTCCGGTCGCCCAGCGCGGTCGGGCCGGTCAGGGCGGCCGTCGACTTGGTCACCGCCTCGCTCTCCCCGGTCAGCGCCGCCTCCGCGACGTGCAGGGACGCGACAGCGACCAGGCGGGCGTCGGCCGGGACGGTGTCGCCCTCGGCGAGCACCAGCAGGTCGCCGGGGACGACCTCGCGCGCGGGGACCCGGTGCTGCTGCCCGCCGCGCACGACCGACGCCGTCGGGGCGCTCATGCGCGCGAGCGCGGCGACGGCGTCCTCCGCCTTGCGCTCCTGGACGACCCCGAGCACCGCGTTCGCCACGACGATGAGCGCGATGACGACGGCGTCGAAGGGGATGCCCTCGGCGCCCTCGGCGACCCACGCGCCGAGCGACACGGCGACCGCGACGAGGAGCAGGAGCACCAGGGGGTCCCGCATCTGCCGCAGCACCCGGCGCCAGGCGGGGACCGGCGGCTCCCCGGCGAGCTCGTTGGGCCCGACGGTGGCCAGGCGGCGGGCGGCCTCGGCGTCGTCGAGCCCGTTGGTCAGGTCCGTGCCCAGCGCGGCGGCGACCGCCTCGGGGGCGAGGCCCCAGGGCTCCGCCGGGCGATGGTCGGGAACGCTGTCGGCGGCGCTGTCGGGGCGGCGCTGGGGACCGGCGGTGGGGGCCACCCGGCCATCCTGCCGCGCGGCGCGGCCCGCGGTCCGGCACCTTGGCCCCGGGTTCGCCGCTAGCCTGCGCTGGTGACGAGCAGCCGGTGCACGGGGGGACCGGCGTGAGCGTCCTGTCGGACCTGCGCACCGTCGCCGTCCACCGCGACTTCCGCAAGCTCTTCACGGTCCGGCTGGTGTCCCAGTGCGGCGACGGCATGTTCCAGATCGGCCTGGCGACCCTCTTCTTCTTCGCGCCCGAGCGGATGACCACGGCCGGGGACGTCGCGGCGGCGTTCGCCGTCCTGCTGCTCCCGTTCACCGTCGTCGCGCCGTTCGCCGGCCCGCTGCTCGACAGGTGGCGGCGCCGTCAGGTGCTGCTGGTCGGCAACGCCCTGCGCGTCCCGCTCGCCCTCGCGCTCGCGGTCCTGATGGCGACGGTCGGCGTCGGGCCGGCGGTCTACGTCCTGGCGCTGGTGACCCTCGGGGTGAACCGCTTCCTCCTCGCGGCACTGTCGGCCGCCCTGCCGCGGGTGGTGCCGCGCGAGCAGCTCCTCATGGCCAACACCATCACGCCGACCCTGGGCGCGGTGGCGGCCGTGGTCGGGGCGGGCCTCGGGTTCGCCCTCGGCCGGGTGACCCCGGAGGGCCCCGTCCGCGACGGCGTCGTGCTCGTCGTCGCAGGGCTGTTCTTCGCAGCGGCGAGCGCGCTCGCGCTCCGGCTCGGCCGGGACCAGCTCGGGCCCGAGCGGCGCTCGCTGCGGTTCTGGCGGGACGTCGCGGCGACGGCCCGGGACCTCGCCGACGGCGCACGGTGGCTGGTCCGCCGGGGCACCCCTGCGCTCGGCCTCGGGGTGATGGGCGTGCACCGGTTCCTGTACGGCGTGAACTTCATCGCCCTCATCCTCATGTCGCGGAACCTGCTCGCGGACCCCGCGGACGCCGACGCCGGGATGGCCACGTTCGCCCTGCTCGCCGGCATCTCCTTCGCGGGCAACGGCCTGGCGATCCTGCTCACCCCGCTCGCCCACGAGGTGGTGCGCCCGGCCGTGTGGGTCGTGGTGTGCCTGGGGGTCGGGGTCGCGAGCCAGGCCACCCTGGCGGCCTCACCCGCGTACGGCGTCGTGGTGGCCTCGGCGATCCTGCTCGGGCTGAGCGTCCAGGGGGCGAAGATCGCCGTCGACACCATCGTCCAGCGCGACACCGACGACGACTACCGCGGCCGCGCCTTCGCCCTCTACGACATGCTCTACAACGCCGCCTTCGTGGGCGCGGCCGCGCTCGCCGCCGTCGTGCTGCCCGACGCGGGGTGGTCGCCCGCCGTGTTCACCGCGCTGGCCGCCGTCTACGCGCTCACCGCCCTGGCGTACCGGACCGCGAACGACCGCGCGGAGGCCCGCGCGCCGGCCTGACCGGCCCTACGCCCCGGAGGCGCCCCCACCCCCCGACGGCGCCCCTACGCCCCGACCCCGCTCGCCTTCTCCCACGCGGCGACCGGCCCCGGCACGACGACGAACAGCGGGTGCACGTCCGGTACGACGACGGCCCGCCACCGCTCGAGCGTCGCCGGGCTCCGCACCGCCAGCTTGGCCCGCAGCACCGCCCACTCGAGCGCCACCTGCCCGTCGGGCACCTCGAGCGACCCGACGGGCGCTGCCCCGACGTGCGCTGCCCCGACGTGGACCGGCGGGCGCGCGACCCGGGAGCGGTCGTAGCGGTGCCCGCGTGCCGCCGCCTCGTCGGCGACCGCGTGCAGGTACGCCACGACGCGGTCGCCCGGCCAGGGCAGCACCTCGTCGCCGACGTGCCCGACGGCACCGCCCGCCTCGCCCGCGAGCGCGCTCCCGGGGCGGAACCGCTGCAGCTGGGGATGGTTGCGGTAGCCCGTCGTCGTGCCGGTGAGCACGCGCTGGGCGAGCAGCGCCTCCCGCCAGCAGGCCGTGAGGCCGGCGGTGTCCAGGTACCGCGGATGGACCGACCAGAGCCTCACGCGGGACGGTCCCCGCCGGCCGCCCCGCGGGCCGCCCACCACTGGCGCAGGGCCGCCTCCGCCTCCTCCGGCGGCCGCGGGCCGAGCTCCATCCGGCGCTCGAGCAGGAACCGGTACGCCTCGCCCACCTCGCGGCCCGGCGGGATGCCCAGCACGGCCATGATCCGCTCGCCGTCGAGGTCCGGGCGGATCGCCGCCAGCTCCTCCGCCTCGCGCAGCTCGGCGATGCGCTCCTCCAGGTGGTCGTACGCGCGCCAGAGCCGCTCGGCCTTGCGGCGGTTGCGGGTCGTGCAGTCCGAGCGGGTGAGCCGGTGGAGGCGCTCGAGCAGCGGGCCGGCGTCGGTCACGTACCGGCGCACCGCCGAGTCCGTCCACTGCCCCTCGCCGTAGCCGTGGAAGCGCAGGTGCAGCTCGGTGAGGCGGGCGACCGCCTGGACGGTCTCCTTGTCGAAGCGCAGCGCGCGGAGCCGCCGCGCCACGAGCTTGGCGCCCACCACCTCGTGGTGGTGGAAGCTCACCCCGCCGCCCGGCTCGAAGCGACGGGTGGCCGGCTTGCCGACGTCGTGCAGCAGGGCGGCCAGCCGCAGCACCAGGTCCGGACCGGGAACGGGTCCCGTGGGGTCCGCGTGCGTGCCCGTCTCGAGCGCCACGGCCTGCGACAGGACGGTCAGCGAGTGCTGGTAGACGTCCTTGTGGCGGTGGTGCTCGTCGATCTCGAGGCGTAGCGCGGGCAGCTCCGGCAGGACGTGCTGCGCGAGGCCGGTGTCGACGAGCACCTCGAGGCCCGGGCGCGGGTCCGGCGCCAGGAGCAGCTTGGTGAGCTCGTCGCGGACGCGCTCGGCCGAGACGATCCCGATCCGCTCGGCCATCGCCACCATCGCGCCGCGGACGTCGTCGTCCAGCGCGAACCCGAGCTGCGCGGCGAAGCGGGCGGCCCGCATCATCCGCAGGGGGTCGTCGTCGAACGACTGCGCGGCGCCCACGGGCGTCCGGAGCCGGCGCGCCGCGAGGTCGGCCAGCCCGCCGAACGGGTCGACGAAGGTCAGCGACGGGAGCCGGACGGCCATCGCGTTCACCGTGAAGTCGCGCCGCGACAGGTCGCCCTCGAGCGTGTCGCCGAACGCGACCTGCGGCTTGCGCGAGGCCGGGTCGTACACGTCGCTGCGGTAGGTGGTCACCTCGACGACGACGTCCGCCCCCGACGCGGCCCCCGGTCCCGCCCCGGCCCCCGCGTCCGCCCGTGCGTCGGCCCGCGCGTCCGCCCGTGCGTAGCGGCGGGCCCCGACCGTGCCGAAGGCGCGCCC
>JAEZAR010000442.1 GCA_023430425.1 Actinomycetes bacterium
CCGGCGCTGATGGAGCAGCTCGCCCGGATGGACGCCAACCTGCAGGCGTTGCGGCCGGGCGAGGACTGGGACGGCTCGGAGCAGTTCCAGGGCGACGAGGGCCTCGGCCTCGGCGACGCCGACGGCCGCCGGCCGGCTGGCGCCCCGGCAGCCGCAGGACTCGCGGGGCAGGAACGTCGCGGGGACGGTGTGGCGGCGGTGCTCGGCCGGCGCGCCGCCCAGCTCGTCGAGCAGCATCCGGGCCGCGAACGCGCCCTGGGCGGCGAACTCCTGGTTGACGGTCGCGAGGGTCGGCTCGCTGGTCCAGCCGGCCTCCACGTCGTCAAACCCGACGACGGCGAGGTCCTCGGGCACGCGCACGCCCGCCTCGCGCACCGCGTCCATGAGACCGAGGGCGACGCGGTCCGTCGAGCACACGACGGCCGTCACGCCGTCGGCGAGCCGGGCGAGCACCCCCGGCGCCGCGCTCCGGCCGCCGGCCTCGATGTGGTCGACCGCCCCGACGTGCTCGTGCGGCAGGCCGTGGGCCTCGAGCGCCGCGCAGTACGCGACGTACCGCTCGTGCATGTCCGTCTGGCCGAGGTTGCCGACGAAGAGGATGCGGCGGTGGCCGTGGTCCACGAGGTGCCCGACCGCCTCGCGCACGGCCGTGTCGTTGTCCACCACGACGGTCGCCGCGTCCAGGTGGACGTCGTTGCTGATGAGGACGAGCGGCTTGCCCGCGGACCGCAGCTGCTGCAGGTACTCCTCGGTGACGGCCCAGGCGATCGCGACGAAGCCGTCGAGGTCGCGCCAGCCGGCGGGCGCGGAGACGTTGGGCGCCGAGGAGAAGGACTCCGCCGCGCGACCGGCGTCGAGGGTCTGCACGAGCGTGACGCGGCCACCGGCGGCCGCGACCTCGCGCACGACCCCGGCGAGGACCTCGCCGAAGTAGAAGCCGCCGGTGACGGGGGACAGGACACCGACATGGAGCATGGGAGAGCCTTCGTTCCGTCCCGTCGGGCAGGGACACCTCTGACATCGGCCGGAGCCTGCGCGAAGGTTAGCGGTCGCCTCGAATCGAATCGATCCGGACGCGCGAGAAGGGGTGGTGACAGGTCAGCCGATGGCCACGGGCCGCAGGTTCCGGCCGACCAGCGCACCGGCCTCAGCAGGCGGCAGGGCGCGGCCGAACAGCCAGCCCTGGGCGTCCGAGCACCCCATCGCCCGCAGCTCGTCCGCCTGCTCGTCGGTCTCCACGCACTCGGCGACGACGTCGACCCCCAGGGCCTGCCCCATCGCCACGATGGTCCGCACGAGCGCCGTCGTGCGCTCGACGACCGCGAGCTCGCGCACGAAGGAGCCGTCGATCTTCAGCGCGTCGACCGGGAAGGTCCGCAGCACGTTGAGCGACGAGTGGCCGGTGCCGAAGTCGTCGATGTGCAGGCGCAGCCCGCGCGCGTGGAGGTCGTCCATGATCGACCGGGCGGCGTCGGGGTCCGTCATGATCACCGACTCGGTGATCTCCAGCACGAGGGCGGACGAGGGCAGGCCGTACCGGTCCAGCGCGCCGACCACGGTCGGCAGCAGGTCGGGCGCCCAGAACTCCCGGTGGGCGAGGTTCACCGCCACCGTGACCGGGCAGCCGCACGTCCGGCGCCACTCGGCGAGCTGGGCGCACACCTGGTCGATCACCTGGTGCCCCAGCGTGACGATGCCCTGGTTGCCCTCGAGGAACGGCAGGAACTCGCTCGGCGGCAGGAGCCCGCGCTCGGGGTGCTCCCAGCGCACGAGTGCCTCGAACGCGGTGACGGTGGGGTCCTCCAGCCCGACGATCGGCTGGTAGTGCACGACGAACTCGGCGCGCTCGAGCGCCGCCTGGAGAGCCGAGCGCGTGCGCAGCCGGTCCAGCGCCCGCTCGTGCATCCGCGGGTCGAAGATGCAGGCGGTGCCCCGCTCGGACTCCTTGGCCCGGTACATCGCGATGTCGGCGTCGCGCAGCACGTCCTCCGCGTCGGAGTAGGGCGTCGCCGACGTCGTGATGCCGATGCTCGCGGTGACCGCGACCTCCTGGTCCCCGAGCGTGACCGGGGCGCTGACCTTCTGCTGGATGCGCCGGGCCACGACCAGCAGGTCCTCGGGCACCGGGTCCGTCAGCAGCACCGCGAACTCGTCGCCGCCGAACCGCGCGGCGGTGTCCACGGAGCGCAGGTCCGCGCGCAGTCGCTCTCCGACGACCTGGAGCAGCTCGTCGCCCATGAGGTGACCGAGCGAGTCGTTGATGACCTTGAACCCGTCGAGGTCGAGGAACAGCACGGCGAACCGTGCGTCGCGGCGGCGGCCGGGGTGCTCGAGCGCCTGGCCGAGCCGGTCCAGGAACAGCCGCCGGTTCGGCAGGCCGGTCACCTGGTCGAACAGCGCGGCGCGGCGCAGCTGCTCCTCGAGCACCTTGCGCTGGTCGATGTCGGAGATCGACCCGACCAGGCCGCCGGCGTGCCCGCCCGTGCCGCGCACCCCCATCGCGCGCATGAGCACCCACATCGTCCGGCCGTCGCGGCGCAGGACCCGGGCCTCGACCTCCGTCGACGTCTCGGGGCGGTCGATCGCCGACGCGAGGATCTCGCGGACGCGCTCGCGGTCGTCGGGGTGGATGTTGCCGAGCGTGACCCCGTCCGGCACGACGTCGTCGGGCAGGTCGAGGAGGTCGCGTGCTCGCGCGGACAGGTAGACCTCGCCGGTCTGGACGTCCCACTCCCACAGGCCGTCCGCGGCGGCGCGCGCGGCGAGGGCGTAGCGCTCCTCGCTGTGGCGCAGCTCCTCGAGCAGCCGCTGCTCGCGCAGGGCCGCGCCGAGGAGGGCGGCCCAGTGGTCGTACGTCGCGCGCTGGGTGCCGAACTCGAGGTCGACGGGGGCGACGACGCAGAGCAGCCCGTGGTCGCCGCTGACGCCACGGACGGGGATGACGTACGCCACGTCGCCGGCCGCGGCGTCGGCGAGGGCGAGCACCTCGGCGGGCGGGAACTGGGTCACCGGCAGCGTGGTGCCCACGAGCCGGTCGAGGCTGCGTCGTTCGTCGTGCACGCCGGCGACCCGCAGGTCCGCCTGGCCGTCGCCGGACCACAGGCCCAGGCACCCGGCGCGGACGCCGACGGTGGCGAGCCAGCGCAGGTCCGCGGGGTCGTCGCCGAGGGCGCGGCCGAGCAGGCTCATGCCCACCTCGAACTGCCCGCCGAGCGCGTGCGCGAGGCGCTGGACGCGGTCGCTGCTGCGCGTCGCCTGCTGGCGGGACAGGAGCGCGGTCAGGCGGGCGACGCAGTACTGGAGAGTGGCGCGCCCGGGCTCGCTGTCGGGCAGCCGTGCGGCGGTCTCGGCGAGGAGGCGGACGGCCGTCTGCGCGAAGCCCTCGACGGCCTCGGGGGTGGGGGACTCCTCGAGCAGCCGGTCGAGGCTGGCGCTGATGGTGGCGTCCACCTGCTCGAGGTCGACATCCGCGAGCGAGGGCACGGCGGCTCCCGCCCCGTGGTCGACCAGCCCCGGCGCGCCGAGGACCTCGGCGAGGAGGCCGACGAACTGGGTCGCCTCGCGCGCGACCAGGGCGGGCAGAGGGATCTGGCCCGCGGCGCAGCCGCACGAGCTGCGGACGACGAACTCCGCCGGCACGGTCGTCCGCACGTGCGGCACGGGCCGGCCCGCCACCTCCTCCAGGACGAGGCGCGCGGCCGATCCGCCGAGCTCGAGGAAGCCCTGGCGGACGGTCGTGAGCGGGGGCGTGGAGTACCAGCCGGCCTCCGCGTCGTCGAACCCCACCACGGCGACGTCGCGGGGGACGTCCACGCCGAGGCCCCGCAGGGCCTCGACGAGCCCCAGGGCCACCCGGTCGGTCCCGGCCACGACGGCGGTCCACGCCGGCGACGTCGCCCGGACGAGGGGCGCCGCCGCCTCCCCGCCGCTCTCGACCTGGTCGACCGTGTTGATGAGCTCCAGGGGCCGCAGCCCGCGGGCCCGCATGGCCCCCTGGTAGGCGGCGTACCGCTCGGCGATGTCGCTCTGGCCGATGTGCCCGACGAAGCCGATGCGGCTGTGGCCGTGGGCGACGAGGTGGTCGACGGCGTCGCGGATGCCGCGCGCGTTGTCCACCACCACGGAGGCCGCGTCCACCCCCGGGAGCTCGTTGCTCGCCAGGACGACGGGCTTGCCCGCCGCCCGGGCGCGCGCGAGGTAGTCCCGGCCGGTGGCCCAGGCGATGTTGACGAAGCCGTCGATGTGCTCCCAGCCCACGGGCAGGGTGGCGTCGGACGTCGGCAGGATGTCGCTGGTCTGCCCGGCGTCCAGCGTCTGCAGCAGCGTCACGCGCCCGCCGGCCGCGCCGACCTCGGCGACCACGCCGGCGAGGACCTGGCCGAAGAAGAACCCCCCCGTGGACGGCGAGAGCACGCCGACGTTCACCGGCCGGTCCCGCTCGGGGACGGCCCGGTTCCCGGGCTCCGTGGTCCCGGGCGGGCCGGGGACGGGCGGTGGCGCGCTCACATGACTCCTTCGGCGGGGGCTGCCTCTGATCAGGGCATCGGCACGCCGAGGGGTCCAGGTGAGGGTTCGGCGGGTGAATCCGGAACACCCGGGGCGGGGGTCGCGTTTGCCGGGTGCGGTGGCCGGGCGGGCCGGGGGGCCCGTCCCGGGGCAGGATGAGCACGAGGAGGGACCGGCATGGCCTACGAGGTGACGAAGTCCGACGAGCAGTGGCGCACCGAGCTCGGCCCCGAGGAGTACGCGGTGCTGCGCCACGCGGCCACCGAGCGGCCCTGGACCGGGGCGCTGCTGGACGAGACGCGGGTGGGCACGTACCGCTGCCGCGCGTGCGGGCAGGTCCTGTTCCGGGCGGAGACGAAGTTCGACTCCCACTGCGGCTGGCCGAGCTTCTACGCCCCGTCCGCCGACGACGCGGTCGAGCTCAGCGAGGACCGCAGCCTCGGCATGGTCCGCACGGAGGTGCGGTGCGCCCGCTGCGGCTCCCACCTCGGGCACCTCTTCGACGACGCCCCGCAGACCCCGACGGGCGACCGGTACTGCATGAACTCGGTCGCGCTGTCGTTCGAGCCGGAGGCCGGATGAGCGCAGGCGACGCGCGCGGCTCAGGTCGGCACCGCCCGCCCCGCCGGCCGGCGATGCTCGACCGGTACGCCGCCGAGTCGCTCCCGGGTGACCTCGACCCGACGCTGCGGCTCCAGGTCGCCCACACGACGGCCCGGGCCCTGGTGCACGGCGGTCGCGCCAGCGACGACCCGCAGGTCCACGACCGGCTCGTGCGCCTCGTCGAGGCGGAGGGCCTGGACACCGTCGCGGCGCTGTGGGCCGACAGCCCGCCCGGCACTCTGCCCGGTGCGCTCTGGCGCCTGTACGCGCTGCGGGAGTGGGTGCGTCGCGACCCGCGGGCGGTGGCCGAGCGGTACCGGCTCGGCACCAGCCGCGCCGAGGTCGCCGAGGCCGTCGCCGGCGTCGCGAGCCCGCCCGGTCCCGCGGAGGTGGTCGCGCTCGTCGACGCCGTGCTCTCGGGGGTCTTCACGGCCGACCTCGCGGTCGCGCTCGAGCGGGCCGGCGCGTTCTGCCGCGTCCTCGTCACCGGCGCCGCCCTGGACGCCGACCTCGTCGACGACGCCGGCCTCGCCGGCCGGATGACGCGGGGCGCAGCCGGGCTGCTGCGGACGGCGGAGGACCTGGAGGCGGCGGCCGTCCTGTGGCGCGACGGCCGCCTGGACTGAGGGGCGCCGACCTGCGTATTCCCTCCGGGGCGCGCCGGAGGGCGTGAGGGTCCTCACCCGGTCCCGGGGTGCCCGACGTCGGGGTGCCCCTCTACGCTGGACGGGACGCCGGGCCGCGGTAGCCCCGGGCTCCACCTGTCGCCGCTCCGAGCGGCCGTCGCGCCGAGAGGCGCTCCCGGCCCGGCGTCCCACTCCCCGCCCCCGCCCCGCCGGACGAGCCCGGGCGGGACCCTCCGGCGTCGGGTGTCGCGAAGGCGACACCCCGATGTTTGGCTACCGGTGCCCGCACTGCCCTAGCCTGAGGCCCGACCGCATGCCGAGGGCCGAGGGCCCGAGGCCGACCTGTGCCGATCAGGACCGGGAGTCCCCCCGTGAGACTGCGCCTCACCCCGCGCAACGCCTCCTTCTTCGATCTCCTGGCCGAGTCGGCCGCCCACCTCGTCCGGGGCGCCGCGCTGCTGGCCGAGCTCCTGGGGGCGGACGCCGCGGACCGGCAGGCGATCGCGACCCGCCTGCGCGAGGCGGAGCACGACGCCGACGAGGCGACGCACACCATCATGCGCAACCTCAACCAGACGTTCGTCACGCCGTTCGACCGTGACGACATCTACGCGCTGGCGAGCCGCCTCGACGACTGCATGGACGCGATGGAGGAGGCGGGCGACCTCGTCGTCCTCTACCAGCTCGACGTGCTCCCGGAGCTCGTCATCACCCAGGTCGACGTGCTGCGCCGCTGCGCGGAGCTCACCGCCGACGCGATGCCGCGGCTCCGGTCGATGAAGAACCTCCCGGAGTACTGGGTCGAGATCAACCGCCTGGAGAACGAGGGCGACCGGACGTACCGCCGCCTGGTGGCCGAGCTCTTCAACAACGGCGGGATCGACCCGATCGCCCTCATGAAGCTCAAGGAGGTCGTCGACACGCTCGAGGCGGCCGCCGACAGCTTCGAGCGCGTGGCCAACATGGTCGAGACGATCGCGCTCAAGGAGTCCTGAGCACGTGGAGCTCGTCCTCGTCGTCGTCGTGGTCGCGTTCGCTCTCGGGTTCGACTACACCAACGGCTTCCACGACGCGGCGAACGCCATCGCCACCTCGGTGTCCACGCGGGCGCTCACGCCGCGGGCGGCCCTGATCATGGCGGCGGTCTTCAACCTCGTCGGCGCGATGCTCGGCACCGAGGTGGCGCAGACGATCGGGTCGGGCATCATCGACATCCGCGAGGCGGGCTCCTCCCATGTCGGCCTCGTGATGGTGCTCTCGGCGGTCATCGGCGCGATCGTCTGGAACCTCATCACGTGGTGGTTCGGGATGCCGTCGTCCTCGTCGCACGCGCTCATCGGCGCGCTGACGGGCGTCGGCATGGCGGCCGGGATCACCGTCCACTGGGAGGTCATCCGCGAGAAGGTCGTCATCCCGATGGTCGTCTCGCCGGTCGTGGGGTTCGCGCTGGCGTTCGGGCTCATGGTGGCGCTGCTGTGGGCGTTCAAGAACGCGAACCCCCACAAGGTGACCCGGCGGTTCCGGATCGCGCAGACGGCGTCGGCGGCCGCGATGGCCCTCGGCCACGGCCTGCAGGACGCGCAGAAGACCATGGGCGTCATCGTCATCGCGCTGGTCGCCGGCGGCTACCACGACGGCGGGACGATCCCCCTGTGGGTGAAGATCTCGGCGGCGCTCGCGATCTCCGCCGGCACCTACTCGGGCGGCTGGCGGATCATGCGCACCCTCGGCCGCCGGATCATCGAGCTGGACCCGGCCCGCGGCTTCATCGCGGAGACGGTGGCCGCCAGCGTCCTGTACACCACCGCGTTCGCGTTCCACGCGCCCATCTCGACGACGCAGACCATCACCTCGTCGATCATGGGCGTCGGCGCGACGAAGCGCCTGTCCGCCGTCCGGTGGGGCGTCGCCGGCAACATCGCCGTCGCCTGGGTGCTCACCATCCCGGCCGCCGCCTCGGTCGCCGCGCTCATGTACTGGCTGCTCACGGCGATCATCGGCTGAGCCGGCGTCAGTCCCCGGCGACCGGCCGGTGACGCTCCACGGCGACCACCCGCGCGCCGCCCCCCGTCCCGACGACGTGGGCGACGAGGAGCTCGCCGGTGCGCAGCCAGGGGTCAGCGGTGGGCAGCGAGCCCGTGGTCCAGCGGCGGCTGCGGCCGGCGACCGCGGCCACGACCGCCTCCAGGGCGGGCCGGTGCGTGCACACCACGGCGTCGCGGGGCCGGGTCAGGTAGGGGCGCACGGCACCGACGGTGGCCGCCCGGTCGGCCTGGTAGGCCTTCTCGGTGAGCGCGTCGACGGGCTGCGCCGCCAGGCCGGTCGCCCGGGCGTAGGGCGCGACGGTGTCCAGGCACCGGCTCCAGGGGCTGGTCACCACCTCGGCCACCCCGAAGGCCGCGAGGACCCCGACGAGCGCCCGGGCCTGGGCCTGGCCCTGCCCCGTGAGCGGACGGGTGTCCTCGTCGCCCGGCCAGGCGGACCTCCGCCGCGCCCGGCCGTGGCGGGCGACGACGAGGACGCGGGTCGCGAGGCGCCCCGCGGCGTGCAGCTCGCGGACGACCGCGAGCGGGCGGCGGTCCGCCTCGCGCGTGAGGAGGTCGTGCGCCGTCGGGGCGGAGACCCAGACCACGTCGTCCACCTCGTCCTGGCCCGCGCGGGACACGGGGGCGCGAGCCCGCAGCGCGGGGGCGTCGGCGTCGGACGCGACGCGGGCCGCCCAGTACCGGACCTGCTTGGAGGCGCCGTCCTGGAGCCGGTAGCTCAGGCCGGGCAGCGGCGGACCGAGCACGACCACCTCGCCCGTCTCCTCGGCGACCTCCCGGCAGGCCGCGGCGGCCACCGGCTCGCCGGGGTCGAGCTTGCCCTTCGGCCACGACCAGTCCCGGTACCGGGGTCGGTGCACGAGCGCCACCTCGAGGCGGCCGTCCCGCTCGCGCCACGGCACGGCGCCGGCCGCCTGGATCACCGGGCCGGTGCGCGCGGCACGCCCGCCCTGCTGCCCGCTCAACGGTCGCGGACGGGACGACGGCGCTGGTGCCGTGCGACGAGGGCCTCCTGCAGGTCCCGCAGCGGGCGGCCCTGCTCGTCGCGGTGGTGGCGGGTCCAGGCGCCGTCCCCGTCCAACCACCAGCTCGAGGTCGCGTCGTCCATGGACAGGTCCAGCAGCTCGATCAGCTCTCCCGCGTGCTCCGGGCCCACGGACACCAGCGTCTCGACGCGGCGGTCCAGGTTGCGGTGCATGAGGTCGGCCGAGCCGATGAGGACCTCGGCCTCGCCGCCGTTCGCGAACGCGTAGATCCGTCCGTGCTCGAGGAACCGGCCGAGGATCGAGCGCACCCGGATCGTCTCGGACAGGCCGGGGACCCCCGGCCGCACCGCGCAGATCCCGCGCACCACGAGGTCGACGGGCACGCCCGCCTGCGACGCCCGGTAGAGCGCGTCGATGGTGGTCTCGTCCACCACCGAGTTGACCTTGATGCGGATCCACGCCGGCAGACCCGCGCGGTGGTTGGCCGTCTCGCGCTCGATGCGCTCGACCAGGCCCGCGCGCATCGCGCGGGGGGCGACGAGGAGCCTGTTGAACTTGGCCTTCGGCGCGTACCCGGAGAGCTGGTTGAAGAGCCGGGTGAGGTCCTGGCCGACCTCGAGGTCGCAGGTGAGCAGGCCGAGGTCCTCGTACAGGCGTGCCGTCTTGGGGTTGTAGTTGCCGGTGCCGACGTGGCAGTAGCGCACGAGGCCGTCGTCCTCCTGGCGCACCACCAGGGAGAGCTTGCAGTGCGTCTTCAGCCCGACGATGCCGTAGACGACGTGCACCCCAGCCTGCTCGAGCTTGCGCGCCCAGGAGATGTTCGCCTGCTCGTCGAACCGGGCCTTGATCTCGACCAGGGCGAGCACCTGCTTGCCGGCCTCGGCGGCGTCGATGAGCGCGTCCACGACGGGGGAGTCCCCCGACGTGCGGTACAGCGTCTGCTTGATCGCGAGCACCTGCGGGTCGGCGGCGGCCTGGGCGAGGAACGCCTGCACCGAGGTGGCGAACGAGTCGTACGGGTGGTGCAGCAGGATGTCCCGCCGTCGCATCGCCGCGAAGACGTCGGTCGGCATCGCGGTCTCGACCTCGGCGAGGTGGCGGTGCGTGCCGCCCACGAACCGGGGGTAGGACAGGTCGGCCCGGTCGAGGTCCGCGATGAGCGTGAGACCGGTGAGGTCGAGCGGGGCGGGCAGCTCGTACACCTCGCCGGGGTCGACGCCGAGCTCGCGGACGAGCAGCTCGCGCACCCGTGGCGCGATGTCCTGGGCCACCTCGAGCCGCACGGCGGGGCCGAAGCGGCGCCGCAGGAGCTCCTTCTCCATGGCCTGGAGGATGTTCTCGGCGTCGTCCTCCTCGACCTCCACGTCCTCGTTGCGGGTGACGCGGAACGTGTGGTGCTCACGCACCTCCATGCCGGGGAAGAGCGCGTCCAGGTGCACCGCGATGACGTCCTCGAGCGGGACGAACGACGTGGGCCCGCGGTCAGGGTCGGCCGTCCGCGTGCTCGGCGCGCTGGGCTTGCCCTTGGCGTCGACGGCGATGAACCGGGGGAGCAGGGGCGGCACCTTCACGCGGGCGAAGTGCTCCTTGCCCGTGGTGGGGTTGACGACGACGACGGCGAGGTTGAGCGAGAGCCCCGAGATGTAGGGGAACGGGTGGGCCGGGTCGACCGCGAGCGGGGTGAGCACGGGGAAGATCTGCTTGCGGAAGAACTTGTGCAGCCGGTCCTGCTCGGCGTCGCCCAGCTCGTCCCAGTGCACGAGGGTGATCCCCTCCGCGTCGAGCGCCGGCTGGACCGAGTCGAAGAAGACGCCGGCGTGCCGGTCCATGAGTCGGTGCGCCTCGGCGCTGATGGCGTCCAGCACCTGGCGCGGGGACAGCCCGGAGGCGGCCGTGACGGCCATGCCCGTCGCGATCCGGCGGCGCAGGCCGGCGACCCGGACCATGAAGAACTCGTCGAGGTTGGACGCGAAGATCGACAGGAACCGCACGCGCTCGAGCAGCGGGAGGGAGGTGTCCTCCGCCAGCTCCAGCACGCGCTCGTTGAACGCCAGCCACGACAGCTCGCGGTCGCCGAACCGGTCGGCGGGCAGCGCGCCCTCCTCAGCGGTCGCCGCGGGCGGCGTCGCGTCGGCCCCCTCCGGCGGCGCCCCCACCGTGTCCTCGGCCGTCGCGGCGCCGTCGGCCCCCTCCACGACGAGCTCGGGCGGCTCGACGGTCGTCACAGCGCCCGTCGCACCGTCGGTGGTGCCGTCGGTGGCGCCGGGCGGGACC
>JAEZAR010000079.1 GCA_023430425.1 Actinomycetes bacterium
GGCCCGGTCACCCCCGTCGCGGACGTCGCGCCGTCGGCTGCGGGCGGCCCCGACACCGGGCCGGCACCGGATGCCCCACCCGGACCGCCGTCGACGACGGCCGCCGCGAACCGCGACGCGGTCCGGGCGGCCCCGGGTGACGTGGGGGGCGTAGTGGTCGCCAGCGCGCCCGTGCGGACCAGCGTGCCCCGCGGCGCCGTGGACCCGACCGCCGTGGCGCTCGCCCTGGTGGGGGTCCCGCGGGACGTCCTCGACCTCCAGACCAGCGGGCAGGTGCTCGCGGTGGCCCGCGAGGTGGCGGCCCTCTCCGTCCAGGTCAGGGTCCTCGCGGACGACATCGCCGCCGAGCTCGCAGCAGCGGAGGAGGCGGCGGCGGCACGACGCGCCGAGGAGGAGGCCCGGCGCCTCGCTGCCGAGCAGGCGGCGCTGCAGGCGGCGCTGCGGCGGCTGTCCAGCCGGATCGCGGCGACCGACGCCGCGCCCAACGGCGCCATCCCGCTCGAGCTGCTCTGCCGCCCGCGGTTCACGACGGTCCTCCTGCGCTGCGACGCGGCGCAGGCCCTCGAGCGGCTCAACGAGGCCTACCGGGCCGCGTTCGGGCGCGACCTCGCGGTCAGCGACGGCTACCGCACGCTCGCCGAGCAGGAGCGCGCGCGGGCGACCAAGGGTGACCTCGCGGCGCTGCCGGGCACCTCGAACCACGGCCGTGCCCTCGCGGTGGACTTCTCGGGGTTCGGGTCGCTGGGGCGCTTCGACGACCCCGACTACCTGTGGATGGTGGACAACGCCGGTGCCTTCGGCTGGGTGCACCCGCCGGCCATGGGCCCCGGCGGGTCGGGCCCGCTCGAGCCGTGGCACTGGGAGTACGGCCGGCTCTGACGCGGTGCCGAGCCCTGGCCCGGTATAGGACCTAAGTCTCATCTTTGCCGGTAGGGCTCGCCAACTCGCGCACCCTCGGGTGATGATGCTGGTCAGGGGCGAGGCAGGGGCGGCGTCGCCCACCCGGGAGGGGGTGCCGGCATGTTCCAGGTCCACACGGTGTACGAGTCCGGTGCGTGGCGGAACCGCGTCGACGGTCTTCGGCAGGGCGCCGGTCACCCGACCCGCGCGGCCGCGGCGTCGGCGGGCCGGATGATCGCGCTCGAGCTGCAGGGAGCCCACGTCGTGCACGACATCGACGGGTCGGTGCTCGAGCAGCACCGCTACGGGCAGTCGCGCGTCCGGCGCTGGGTCGACCCGGTCCGGTTCCAGAGCTGAGACTGCCGGCGGCGCGCGTGGGAGCGCGCCGCACGAGATGCGGACCGGGCCCGTTGCCCCCACGCTGGCGACATCGATCACCAGGGAGGCAGCCATGACCCACCCACCTGCCGTCGACCGCGACCGGGCCCCGTACCAGTGGCTCGCGCTCGTCATCGGCGTCGTGTACCTGCTCGTCGGCATCGTCGGGTTCTTCGTGACGGGCTTCGACAACTTCACCGAGTTCGACCACGACCAGCACCTGCTGGGCTTCGCCATCAACCCGCTGCACAACATCGTGCACATCATCATCGGCGGCCTCGGCGTCGCGATGTGGTCGCGACGCAGCTCGGCCCGCACCTACGGCTGGATCCTGGCCGTGGGCTACGGCGCTGCGGCCGTGTACGGGCTGATCGTCGTCAACAACGAGGACGCGAACATCCTCAACATCAACGGTGCGGACAACGTCCTGCACATCGTCAGCGCCCTGGCCGGCCTGGCCATCGCGCTCTGGCCCGACCGCACGGCGCGCAGGGTCTGAGACCCGACCGACCGGGGGCTCGCCCTCGCCGTGGTGCCGCGCCGGGACCGTCGGTCCCGGCGCGGTGCCACCCGCCGGGGGCGGCGCCGACCGGCCCAAGGCTCCCAGGAGCCGCGCGACGACCGCCGAGCACGAGGGGGATCGATGCCGAAGACCACCCGGAGCGGTGAGCCGAAGCAGTCCGAGCTGCCGAGCGCGCTGCGCAGGTCCGGCGCCAAGGCCCAGCGGACCTTCGCGAAGGCCCACGACTCCGCCGCGGAGGAGTACGACGACGCCGAGCGCGCCCACCGCGTGGCCTACGCCGCGCTCAAGCACACCCACGAGAAGGTCGGCGACCACTGGGAGCCCAAGGACTCCCCCGGCCCCTCGGACCCGAAGGCGGCGGGCGGCCGGGGCACCGACGCACCCACCGCTGGGGGCGTCGACGCGAACGCCTCGAAGGCGCACCTGTACGACGTCGCGCGGCGGCTCGAGATCGCCGGCCGGTCGTCGATGACCAAGGCGCAGCTGGTCTCCGCGATCCAGAAGGAGAACGCGCGCCGCACGCGCCGCGGCTGACGCAGGACCGGGGCGGGCGGTGAGGCGATCGACCTCTTCGCGGCCTTCCGTGGCATCGACCGGGCACGCAAGGCCGACCTGCTCGAGCGGTTCGACCTGACCTGACGAAGGCGACCCGGTCGTACTCCAAGGGCAACCGCCAGGAGGTCGCCCTCGTCGCCGCCCTCGCCTCCGACGGCGGACGGCCCGTCCGGGCTCCGCAGGCCCGTGAGCCGACGATGCCCGGGCGGGGACCCGTCAGGAGCGCATGCGGGCGACCACCAGCCGCCAGACGAGCAGCTGCACGACGCCGAGGACGGTCGCGAACGGCAGGAGCGTCCAGATCCCGACGCCGTCCCCGAGCGCTCCCGCGAGCCACGGCAGCGCGGAGCCGCCCACGACCGACACGGCGTTCATCAGGCCGACCGCCGTGGCGGCCAGCCGGGGCGTCGTCAGCCGTGGCACCACGGCGATCGCCGTCGGGAAGAGCGGGCCGAGGAAGAAGCCGAGGAGTGCCAGGCCGCCGGCCGCCGCCAGGCCCGAGGGAAGGGCCGCGACGAGCGCGGCGGCGGCGATCACCCCGACGAGGCAGACGGCGATCGTGCGCACGGTCGTCCACCGCAGCGCGCGGGCGGCCGGCTCGATGACGAACCGGCCCACGGTGAGCCCGAGCCAGTACCCGCTGACGCTGGCGCCCGCCGGCCCCTCGGCGAGGTCCCGCGCCTCGACGAGGTAGCTGACCCCCCAGTTCCCCACGCTGACCTCCAGGCCGACGTACACGGTGAGGAACAGCGCCGCGAGCACGACTCCGGGCTCGCGCAGGACGTCGGCCAGGAGGCCCTCGTGCGGCGCACGCTCGGGCGCACCGCCGTGCGTCGAGCCGTGCTCGGGCGTCGTCGCGCCGGTGACGACGGCCTCCGCACCGAGCGCGCTCGGCGCCCCGGCGGGCACGGCGTCGACGACGTCCGCGCGCACCCGGCCGACCGTCCGGTTCGGGTACGCCAGCGCGTAGGCCGCTCCGAGCGGGATCCCGGCCAGCCCGAGCACCAGCCAGACGACCGTCCACTCGGAGCTGCGCAGCAGCCACGTCGCCAGCACCGGACCGATGAGGGCCCCGACGCCGAAGAACGCGTGCAGGAGGTTCAGCCGCCGCGTCGCCGACGGCAGCTCGGCGAGATAGGCGTTGAGCACCGACTCGACGAGGCCGCCCCCGTAGCCGGCGAGGAGCTGCACGACGACGAGCGCGACGAAGGAGGGCCGGGAGGCGAGGTAGAGCGCGGACGCGACGTACGCCACGCTGCCGAGCAGGAGCGTCGTCCGGGTGCCGAGCCGCGCGATGAGCGAGCCCGTCGTGGCGCCGGCGAGGAAGAAGCCCGCCGAGAACGTGAAGAACGTCAGCCCGATCGTCTGCCGGTCCACGCCGTAGTCGGCGATCTGGGCGGGCAGCACGACCGTGCCGACGCTCGCGCCAATGCCGGTGAGGACGAACGCGACGTAGGCGATGACGACGGACGACCGGAGGCGGTGCGCGAGGAGCGGCACGGGTTCTCCCAGCGGGACGGCCGGGACGCTTCCCGGCGTGGGGCGGCAGGCCGCACGCTACCGGGCCGGCGGCGGCCGGCTGCCGCGGTCCGCCGGGACGCGCCGGGGGGGCGGCCGTGCGCGGCGGCCGCCCCCGGGCGTCGGGCTCAGGCCATGCCGTGCTTGACCCGGCTCTCCTGCTCCTGCTTGCGGAACAGGTTGAACCGGGGCAGGAACTTGTCCCAGTCGATGGCGTGCGCGTCGATCTCGGGGCCGTCGATGCAGGCGTGCTTGCGCACCAGCGTGCCGTCCACCGTCACGGGGACCATGCACGCGCCGCACATGCCCGTCGCGTCCACCATGATCGAGTTGAGGCTGGCGACGGTCGCGACGCCGAACGGGCGGGTCAGGTCACTCACGGCGCGCATCATCATCGGCGGGCCGATCGCGATCACCTCGGCGACCGTGCGGCCCTCCCCGCGCGCGTTCGCCTCGAGCATCTCCAGCAGGGGCGCCGTGACGAAGCCGTGGACCCCGAACGACCCGTCGTTCGTCGCGTACACCACGTCGAGCTGGCCACCGTACTCCGCCTGGAGCAGCCCGACACGCTCGTCGGGGCCGTCCCAGAACATCAGGTCCTTCGTCCGGAACCCGGAGATCAGGGTGACGTGGTTCCCGAGGCGCAGGTGCTCCCGCATGATCGGGTGCACCGGCGGGAGACCGAGACCACCCGCGGTGAAGACCACCGTCGTGCCGGGCTCGTAGCGGTGCAGCCGGCTCGGCTGGCCGAGCGGGCCGGCGATGCCGGTGAACGCGTCGCCGACGGCCATCGCGTTGATCTCGTTGCTGCTCACGCCGACGCCCTGGATGACGAGGGTGACGGTGCCCGCCTTCTCGTCCCAGTCGGCCAGCGTGAGCGGGATCAGCTCGCCGTCGGGCCTGGGCAGCACGCGGACGAACTGGCCCGCCTGGGCGGACCGGGCGATCACCGGCGCGTAGACGGTGACCTCCTCGATCCCGTCGGACAGGTGCGCCTTGCCGACGATCATCGCGTCGGCCGCCCCGAGCTCGGTGTACGCCTTCGCGCTCGCCACCATGGCCGGGATCACCTCGGCGGGCACGTCGATCGAGCCGAGGATCTCCCGCGCGGCCGACTGCCCGTCACCCGCCGCCATGATCGCGGTGGAGCCGCCCCGCGCCGCGTCGCCGCCGGTGTAGATGCCCTGCAGCGTGGTCTCCTGGGACCCCTCGTGGTCGAGGTTGATGGTGCCCCACCTGGAGACCTCGAGGCGCGGCTCGGAGTCCTTGATGATCGGGTTCGCGTCGTTGCCCAGCGCCATGATGACGAGGTCGGCCCGCACGGTCTCGGTGCGGCCCGTCTTCACGGGGCGGCGGCGACCGGACTCGTCCGGCTCCCCCAGCTCCATGATGTCGACGGTCGCCGCCTTGACGAAGCCCGACTCGTCGCCGAGGAACTCCGAC
The DNA here is from genome assembly GCA_023430425.1 of Actinomycetes bacterium. The sequence goes on from JAEZAR010000079.1 coordinate 5,318, forward strand.
GGCGCGGCGAGCACCTTCAGCGCGACACCCTCCTCGAGCGCGTGCTCGAGCTCCTCGACACGCGCCGGCATCTCGCTCTGCGTGCGGCGGTAGACGATCGTCACGTTGCCGCCCAGGCGCTTGGCGGTCCGGCACGCGTCCATCGCGGTGTTGCCACCGCCGATGACGATGACGTCCTTGCCGCGGACCTCGGGCAGCGGGGTCTCGTAGTCCTCCCGCAGCGCCTGCATGAGGTTGACGCGGGTGAGGAACTCGTTCGCCGACATGACGTTGAGCAGGTGCTCCCCCGGCACGTTCATGAACCGTGGGAGGCCGGCGCCCGTGCCGACGAAGATCTTCCAGAACCCCGCGTCGCGCAGGTCCTGCAGCGTCGCCGTCTTGCCGACCACGAAGTTGCGGACGAACTTGCCGCCGAGCAGCTCGATCTTCTCCACGACGTCGTCGATGAGGGAGTTCGGCAGCCGGAACTCGGGGATCCCGTAGCGCAGGACGCCGCCGAGGGCGTGGAACGCCTCGAAGACCGTGACCGGGAAGCCCTCGGCCGCGAGCAGGTAGGCGTTGATGAGGCCGGACGGGCCGGAGCCCACGATCGCGACGGGCGGCTTCGCCGCCGCCTGCCACGGGTCCGTGCGGCCGGCGAACCGGACGGCGTTGCTCCCGGGGTGGACGAGCATCTCGCGCTGCGGCAGGAACCACTCGACCTGGCCGATCGACATCGGGGTCTTGTGCAGGCACACGCCCTGGCACTGGAGCTCCTGCGGGCAGACGCGGCCGGTGACGTCCGGCAGCGGGTTGCACGACTCGAGCAGCTCGAGGGCGTCCTCGAACCGGCCCTGACCGACCAGCTCGAAGATCTGCGGGATGTGGATCTTGACCGGGCAGCCGCCCTTGGGCGCCTTGTGCGCGGCGAGGAACTCACCCAGCTCGCAGGGCTTCTCGGCGCACTGCTTGTCGCGCAGCGCCTCGAGCCAGACGAGCATGTCGACGTCGCGCGCGGTGAAGCCGAGGTTCATGTAGCCCAGGTAGCCCTGGTTGACGAGGTCGAAGTCCGCCCACCGCTCCTCCGGCTCACGGATGTACGGCGGGATGGAGCTCTGCGCCGGCCAGTCCACCGAGTAGCCCGCGAACATCGGGTACCGGTCGGACAGGTGGGCGTCGATCGCCCGGACGAACATGCGCTTCTTGCCCAGCGGCAGGTTCCACACGAACCGCATGAGCGTCTTGCTCACGTCGTCGTCGCGGAGCATCAGGTCCCAGAGCCGCTCGGTGAACTCCTTGCTCAGCTCGGGCTGGCCGAACTCCCAGGCCACGGCCGCCATGCCGTCCGCGATGAACATCTCGCGGAAGGCTCGGGGGTCGGCGATCAGCCGGCGCTTGAGGAGGTCGAGCTGGGTGTGGAACGCCTCCACGTCCTCGGTCGCCTCGAGCGCGGCCACCTCCGACGCCGTCGCGTCGAGCGCCTCCTGGGCGTGGACGTAGCGGCGCACCGGGTCGCCGGCGGCCTGGCCGTCGGCGCGGGGCGGGGTGATGGTGCTCACTTGATGATCTCCGCGTCGCAGGTGGCCTTGACCCGGTCGATGCGCTTGGCCAGCTCGGGGGTGATCTCCACCCCGTCGAAGCAGCCCGGGATCATGCGGGCCACCACCTTCGCCTGGCCGTCCACGACGATCGTGGTCTTCTCGAAGAACTGGGGCAGGTCCTGGTAGCAGGTGCCGCAGTCGTTGCAGAGTGCCTCGTCGGCCGGGTCGAGCCGGATCGGCAGCTCCAGGACCGCCGTGGCCGTGGCCGCCGGCGCCGCCGCCGGAGCCGTGGTGGCGCCGGCGGGCAGACCGCCGAACCCACCCCCGAGGCCCGCGAGCCCGGCCGGGGCCTTGCTCGAGGACGCCAGGTCGGCCATCGCCCGGGCGATGTCGTCGATCGACGTCTCGCGCGCCGCCGCCGCCTCCTCGTACCGCGCCTTGAGCGCCTCGACCTCGGCCTTGTGCGCCGCGGACAGACGGGCGTGGTCGATGCCGGCGAGGGCCTGGAGCGTGCGCCAGTACGCGGCGCGCTCCTCGACGAGGGCGACGATCGACGCCGAGCACGCGAGCCGGACGAGCCGGCGTGCGTCGTCGGTGGCGTACACGAACGGCGTCCTGCCCACCCGGGCCGCGGCGTCCAGCTCGACGTACTCCGCGATCGGGACCGCACCCTCGGCGTCGGGCGCGAGCCTGGAGAACTGCTTCTTGAAGCGGGTCTCCCCGAGCGCGAACTCGGCGGGCGTGAGCGGCGTCGTCAGGAGCTGCACCTGACCGTCGGCGTCCACGTGCTGCAGCGTGCTGGTCGTCCACGGCTTGTCGACGTCCGGGTTGCCGTCGAGCGAGAAGCGCTCGGCGAGCGTGCGGCCCCGGCGCGGGTCGTGCACGAACAGCGGGCTGACCCGGCTCTCCACGGCGAGCCGGGAGCGCTTGTTCGACAGGTCCTCCGGGATGCCGTTCTCGGTGCCGCACGGGGTGTAGACGTCCATGAGGGCGGCGCCGCCCGTGTAGCCGAGCATCTCGACGGTGTTCTTCAGGAAGTGCCCGTGCAGCGCGGTCGCCGTCACACAGGCGTACACGCCCGGGTGGAACGCGGCGAGCAGGCCGAGCTCCTTGCGGGCCTCCTGCTTGCCGTCGTGGGCCTTGCCGAAGCGGGCGAGGTCGGCGTCCTGGCCGACGAAGCTCGCGGTCGACGCCTGGCCGCCCGTGTTCGAGTACGCGCCGGTGTTGAGCACGAGCATCTTGACCGGGGTGCCGCTGGCGAGGATGCGCGACATGGCACCGAAGCCGATGTCGTAGCTCGCCCCGTCGCCGCCGATGGTCAGGAAGGCCGGCAGGAGCGCCATCTCCTCCTCGGTGAAGCCGCGCCAGTCGAGCATCCGCAGCGCCTTGTCGTGCGCGGCCGGCTCGTAGGAGTCGGCCAGCTCGAGCTGCGCGGTCCGCATCGCGCGGACCTCGCGGGCGAGCTTGGCCGAGATGCCCTCGAAGAGACCCTTCGCGAGCGGCTGCGCGTCCTGGAAGAGGCTGTTGACCCACGGGTCGAGGTACGGCGTGAACGGGACGGTCGATGCGTAGACGCTCGAGCAGCCCGTCGAGTTCGCGATGACCGTCGGCGCGGGGCCGTTGCCGGTCGGCCCACCCTCGTACAGGTACAGCGCCTGCTCGAGCTCCGCGACCGCGCCCTCGATGCGGGCCCGGCGCGTCGGGTCGTCCACCGTCGCCAGCTTGTCGGTGAGCTGCGCCAGCACGGTGTCCAGCTCGCGCATGTGCTCCCGGCGCCGCTCGGCCGCCAGCGCACGGCTGGTCGACGTCACCAGGCGGATCGCGGTGACCTCGCCGCAGCCGCGGCACGCACCGTGGCCACCGGTGGTCGCGTAGTAGTTGGCGTGGTCGAGCATGAGCCGCTTGACGTCGCCGCCGGTGGTGGCGTCGTCGACGAACCGGCGCGGCGTGTTCGGCAGCTTCGTCATGATCTCGAAGCGGTCCTCGAGCATGGCGAGCAGGTCGGCGTCCTGGTCGGCCGCGGTGAGCGCGCCCGGGCCGCAGACGTCGACGCACTGGAGGCAGCCCGTGCACTTCCACGGGTCGACGGTGGCGGAGAAGAGCCCGCCCGAGCCCGGCGCCGCGCTCTCCATCGCGTCGAAGTACGGGCGCGTGCGGGCCACCGGGAACGCGGCCAGCGCGGTGACGACCTTCTCCACGTTGCGCGACAGCGTGCGCTGGTCCGGGTCGAGGACGGCCGCCGCCTCGGCGACGACGTCCGCGAACACGCGGTCCGTCTTGTCGGCGCGGTAGATCGCGCGGATCCGCTCGGCCCACGGGTACACCTGGCCCCGCAGCGCGTCCCGCTGGGCGTCCGTCGCCTCGATCTCGCCGATGGCGACGAGGAGCAGGTCGTGGATCTCGTGCACCGTGTTCGGGATGGCGACGTCGGGGCAGACGATCCCGCACTCGAGACAGCCCGTGCACGCGGTCGGGTCGAACACGGGGACCTCGCGACGGAAGATGCCCTTGTCCTTGCCCGCGCCGGTGCCGCCCGGCATGAACAGGCCGGTGCCCGGGTAGACCGGGGACTCGCTGATGGTGCCGTCCCGGAACGGCCGTGCGATCAGGTCCTCGTAGTAGGCGGGGTCGAAGAGACCGCTCGTGCGCGTGGCGTCCACGTTGCACATGGCGGCGGACAGCGCGGCGGTGCGCACGACCTTGCCGTTGGGCTCGGCGTCGATCGCGACGAACTCCGGGGCGTCGTAGTCCACCGCGTGGGTCGCCTCGATCCCGTCGCGGATGACGGCCATGTTGGCCTCGACGACGGCCTCGCCCTTCGTGCCGAACTTCTTGCTGATCTGCGCGCGGACCTTCTCCTGCAGCGCCTCCCGGGAGGCCCCGCTGGTGACCAGGTCGACGTGCCCGGCGACCGCGCCGATGAACGCGATGCCCATCATGCGGGTCTCGAGCTGCGGCGTCGGCGCGTGCTTCTTGGCGACCGCGAACGCGTCGAGGACGAGGAACTTGATCTTCCGCTCGCGGATCGTGCGCCGGGCGTACGAGGGCAGCTGGCGCCACACGTCCTCGGCCGGCAGGTCGCTCTGCAGGATGAAGGTGCCGCCCTCCACGAGGCCCTTGAGCGGGTTGGTGTGGATGAACGCCTTGTGGTCGGGCGAGACGACGACCTCGACGTCCTCGAGCTCGGCGTTGGTCTGCAGGACCGTCTCGGGGCTCAGCGTGATGTAGTAGTTCGTCGCGGCGCCGGACTTCTCGGACCCGTACTTCGGGGCCGACTTGCTGTGCATGCCCAGGACGCCGGCGAGGATGTCGGTGAGCAGCTTGCCGGTCGCCACGGTGCCGTAGCCGCCGACCGAGTGGAACCGGATGCGCAGGGCTCCGTCCGGCAGGAGGCGGGGGTTCGGCTCGGTCACGAGCGCCATGCCGGCCGTCTCGGGGTAGGCCGCCCGCAGGCGCGCCTCCCGCTCGGCCACCTCCGGCGCGGGGTCGGCCGAGAAGAACTGCGAACCGATGTAGAACAGGGACCCGGTCGCCTGCTCGTCCGCCAGGCGGCGGAAGGCGGCCACCAGGTGGCGAGCCTGCACGTCGTGGCCGCCGAGGCCGAAGATCGCCGTGCTGAGGCGCGGCTGGGTCGCCAGGGCGGGGATGCCGTCGAACTGCGGGGCGTCGGCGTTGGCGCGGGCCTTGAACAGCGCCTGCGTGACGAGCCGGGTCAGCGCTGTGTCGTCGCTGCGCTCGAGGACGGCGACGGCCTTGGCGCCGGCGACGGCGGCGACCAGCTCGGCCTCCGGGAACGGCTGGAGCTGCTTGACCGAGACCACGCCGACCTTGAGCCCCTGCGCGCGCAGGTACGGAAGGACCGCGCGCACGTCGTCGGTGATCGACCCGAGGCCGACCATGACGTAGTCCGCGTCCTCGCAGTCGTAGGACATCACGGGGGCGTACGCGCGCCCGGAGAGCTCGGCGTACTCGGCCATGGCCTGCCGGACGAGGTCCGGCACGGCCGTCGCGAAGTGGGTGCGGTGGTCGACGGCGCCCGCCTGGAAGTCGGGCTGGTTCTGCACCGGGCCCGTGACGCCGGGGTTGTGCGGGTCGACGAGCGCGGGCACCAGCTGCCGGGTGCCCTTCTCCCACGCGCCGAGCCACTGACGGCGCCACTGCGCCGCGAGCTCCTCGGGTACCCAGACCAGCGTGTCGGCGACGAGGTCGCCCGCGTTGTCCTTCTCGATCTTCTCAGCGTCGGCCTCGAGGTGGGCGCGCAGGGCCGCGAGGTCGGCGGGCTGGAAGTCGGCCGTGTGCCGGTCGAGGTAGGCGTTCAGCTGGAAGACCCGCCCCTTGGCGCCGAACAGCATCTCCTGAGCGACGGTCGGGCACGGGATCCGGCCGGCGGGGTCGCCGAGGAACTCGCGCAGCAGCCCGGGCTCGGGCAGCAGGGCCTCGCTCATCACGTGGCTCGTGGCGAAGCCGTCCATCACGTTGGCGACGGGGATCAGCGACAGAGCGGACGCCCGGTAGGAGATCGCGGCGAGGTCCGCCGCCTCCTGCGGGTTGGAGCCGAACAGGATGGTGTACCCCGTCGGCAGCAGCGCGTAGACGTCGTCGTGGCCGGCCATCACGTTCAACGAGTGCTTGGACACCACGCGCGCCGCGACCTGCAGCACGAAGCCGCCGATCTTCTTGCCCACCGTGACGTAGTGGGACTCGAGCGCGTAGAGGATGCCCTGGCTCGACGAGGCGTTCGAGACGTAGTGCCCGCCCGTCAGCGCCGCTCCTAGCGCGCCCGACTGCGCCGAGTGCTCGCCCTCGGTCTCGAAGAAGAACGGGTGGGTGCCCCACACGTTGGAGCCGCCCTCCGCCCGCGAGGCCTCGAAGAGCTCGGCGATCTCCGTCGAGGGGGTGATCGGATAACCGATGACGCCCCCGCAGACGTGGCGCATCACGTGCGCGACCGCCCCGTTGCCGTTGATGACGTCGGGGATGCCCGGGAACTGCGGTTGCTGAGTCGTCACGATGCCCGTCCGTGCCTTCGTAGGGTGCGCAGGGTGTGCGAGGTGGCAGCGGACGGGGGCGTCGTCGCCCAGCGGACTCCGCCGTCGGCGGCGGTGCGTCCGGCTGACCTGCGACTACGGCCCTGCGTCATTGCGGTTCCTCACAGTCCGGTGGGGACCTTTTCAGCGTAGGTCGCGGTCATCGGATGATCTGGGACCGAGGGCCCGGGCCCACCCGGACCCTCCGTCGGCGCACGGGGAGTCGACCTTGGAACCCGGCGTGTCGCTCACCGCCCGTGGCGGGATCCGTTTTCCCTGGCCGCTGCCGGGTTTGCCACGGCCCCTCCCCCGATCGCCCGACGACGCCCGCGACGTCGGGGCACGACGCCCCGCGGCGAGCGGACGCCCGTGACCCGAGCGGGCTAGGGTGCGGCCGTGGCCCCCGCGGACGTCGTCGAGATCGCGACGGAGCACGGGCCGGCGGCGGGCCACCTCCACCTGGCCGACGACGCCCGCGGGGTGGTCGTGCTCGGGCACGGGGCGGGGGGCGGCGTCGGTGCGCCCGACCTGGTGGCGCTCGCCCGGGCACTGCCCGACCACGGCTGGTCGGTGGTGCTGCTGGAGCAGCCCTACCG
>JAEZAR010000131.1 GCA_023430425.1 Actinomycetes bacterium
GCCTCGTCACCGGGCTGCGACCGACGCGGCGCGGCGACCGGTCGGCCGACCGGGTGACGGTCCGGTCAGTCGGTCCGCTGGGCCTCGCGGCGCGTCAGGTCAGCCTCGTCGTCCCGGGGCGCCTGCGCGTGCTGCCCGAGTTCGCCTCGAGGCGGCACCTGCCGAGCCGGCTCGCGAGGCTGCGCGAGCTCGACGGGCGGACGGCCGTCCAGGTCCGCGGCGCGGGCACGGAGTTCGACTCGCTCCGCGAGTACGTCATCGGCGACGACGTCCGCTCGATCGACTGGCGCGCGACCGCCCGGCGGGGCGACGTCGTCGTCCGGACGTGGCGGCCCGAGCGCGACCGCCGGGTCCTCCTCGTGCTCGACACGGGCCGCACCTCCGCCGCCCGCATCGGCGACCTGCCGCGCATCGACGCCTCCATCGAGGCGGCCCTGCTGCTGTCCGCGCTCGCCTCACGCGCGGGCGACCGCGTCGACCTCATCGCCTACGACCGGCGGGTCCGGGCGCAGGTGGCCGGCGCGGGCGGGCCACGGCTCATGCCCGCGCTCGCCGACGCCCTCGCCCCGCTGGAGCCCGCGCTCGTCGAGACCGACTGGCCGGGGGTCGTCGCGCAGGTCCAGCAGCGGATGTCGCGCCGTGCCCTCGTCGTGCTGCTCACCGCCCTCGAGCCGTCGGTCGTCGAGAACGGCGCGCTGCCGGTCGTCGGGCCGCTGGCGCACGACCACATGGTCGTGCTGGCCTCGGTGGCCGACCCCGAGGTCGCCGCGCTGCGGGAGCGCCGTGACTCGGCGGCCGAGGTCTACGACGCCGCGGCGGCCGAGCGCACCGAGCTCGAGCGCGCCGCGGTGACCCTGCGGCTGCGCCAGCGCGGCGTCGAGGTGGTCGACGCCCTGCCGGACGACCTCGCCCCGCGCCTGGCGGACACGTACGTAGCGCTGAAGGCGGCCGCGAGGCTCTGACCGGGCGGGGCGCCGGGCCCGGGCTCCGCGTCAGCCGGCGACCGGCAGCACGTCGCCGGCGTGCTCGGGTCGCACGTCGCCGGTCTCGCCCGCCCGGACGGCCCGCCGCCCGAGCAGCAGCGTGTACGTCCAGAAGGCGCCCAGGGCGAGGGCGCCGACCGACACCTTCAGCCACCACGGCAGCGCCGACGGCGTCACGAAACCCTCGATGAGACCCGCCACCGCCAGCACGGCCACGAGCCCGAGGGCGACGGAGATCAGCGCCCGCCCCTCCTCGGCCACGGCGCGACCCCTGGGGCGCGGCCCGGGATCCACCACCGTCCAGAAGATGCGCAGCCCCGCCGCCCCGGCCACGAACACGGCGGTCAGCTCCAGCAGGCCGTGCGGGGCGATGAGCTGGAAGAACACGTCGAGGCCGCCGTGCAGCGCCATCACGGCACCCGCGCTGCCGACCGCCACGGCGTTCTGGACCTGGACCAGCACCGGCCAGACGCCCGTGATGCCGAACGCGACGCACTGCGCGGCGATCCACGCGTTGTTCGTCCACACCTGGGCCGTGAAGCTGCCCGGCGGGTTGTTCGAGTAGTAGTTGGCGAACTCCTCCTCGGCGTACCGCTCGAGGTCGGCCGGGTCGCCGATGGCGGCCTGTGCCTCGGGGGTCAGGTACACGTGCACCCCGCTCGCGACCGCGATCGCGACGAAGGCGACCATGACCCCGACCGTCCACCACCGGATGCGGTACAGCGCGGCGGGCAGCGACCAGACGAAGAAGCGCGCGACGTCGGACAGCGCAGGGTCGTGCGCACCCGCGATCGCTGCCCGCGCCCGCCCCAGCACGTCGGAGAGCCGGGACACGACGGCCGGGTCGGGCGCTGTGGAGCGCACGGTGGACAGGTGGGTGGCCACCTCCTGGTAGAGGCGGACCAGCTCGTCGGCCTCCGCGCCGGTCAGGTCGCGCCGGGAGGCGAGCACGCCGAGGCGGTCCCACGTCGCGCCGTGCACCGCGGTGAAGGCGTCGAGGTCCACGGCGGTCAGCCTGCCACACGGGGACCCGGGGCAGCGGCGGGCCCTGTGGGAGGATCGCGTCCGTGGGCGCCGGGCTGCAGGACGAGATCCTCCTGGGCGAGGGCGTCGTCATCGACGCCCGTCCGGCCTCCTTCGCGTCCCGGCTCCTGGGGGCGGTGCTCGACGCGCTGGTGCTCGTCGGCGTGGCGCTCGGGATCTCGGTCGTCGTCAACACGCTCGGGATCGGGGCCGACGCCGCCGCCGGCGCGGCGCTCGCCGTCGCCTTCGCCGTCACGGTCCTCGTCGTCATCCCGGCGACGGTGGAGACGCTCACCCGCGGGCGCTCGCTGGGCAAGCTCGCCGTCGGGCTGCGCGTCGTGCGCGACGACGGCGGCCCGATCCGGTTCCGGCACGCGATCACCCGGGCGCTGGTGGGCGTGCTCGAGATGTGGCTGACGTTCGGCTCCGTCGCGCTCATCACGTCCCTGGCCCACCCCAAGGGCAAGCGGCTGGGCGACGTCGTCGCGGGCACCTACGCGGTGCGGGTGCGCGGCGGTCAGCGGGCGCTGCCCCCCGTGGTGATGCCGCCCGAGCTGGCGCGCTGGGCGCACGCGGCCGACATCCGCCGCCTCCCCGACGGGCTCGCGCTGCGGGCACGGCAGCTGCTCGGGCGGGCGGCCGTGCTCCACCCGCAGTCCCGGGTGCGCCTCGGCCGGGAGATCGCGGCCGAGATGGAGCCGTACGTCGCGCCGGGACCACCGGTCGGCACGCACCCGGAGCGGTTCATCGCCGCCGTGCTCGCCGAGCGCCGGGACCGCGAGTACCGCGCGAGCATGGAGGCGGCGCGCCGGGCGCAGGCGGAGTCGGCGCTCCTGCGGCGGCTGCCGCACGCCGTCTCCGACCCGCTCGACTGAGCCGCGGCCCGTCGGGCCCCCGCTCGCGTGCCCTCCGTGGGTACCGGGGAGGGCACCGGACGGGCGTCGTCAGCTCCGGTCGGTGCGCAGGGCCGCCGCGAGCGCCTCGAGGTCGGCCCGGTGGGCGTCGACGTACTCCTGCTGGAGCTCGAACTCGATCGCCCGGTGCCGGGCCACCCAGTCGGTGGCCTCCTGGCAGTCGAGGTCCGCGACGGCGACGCGGACCTCCTCCGGCGCCCGCTCCGCCGCCACGTCCGCGTCGAGGACCCCGTCCGCCGTCTCGGCGATCATCTCGTCCAGGAACGCCTGCTGGGCGGCGGAGGGCCTCGCGTACGCGAGGCCGGCGTCCGCCATGCACGACGCCCAGGCGGCGTCCACCTCGGCGAACCGCGGGTCGTCGCCCAGCGCCTCGAGGAAGGCGAAGGCCTCGTCGCGGACGCCCGTGAGGTAGGCCGCCTCCGAGCCGGTCGGCGACGACGCGCCGTCGGTGCAGCCGCCACCGTTCCGGCTGACCGACCCGTCCGCCCCGGTCTCGGTCACCGGACCCCACAGCGCCGTCTCGAACGCCTCCCGGCCCGCCGGCGTCATCTCCTCCAGGCGCGTCCAGTTCGGGTCGTCGTCGACGGAGTACATGTAGCTGCCGCCCCCGCCGTCCGGCGGCGAGGACCAGAAGCCGTAGCCCCACTTCTCGACGAACTCGCGCGTGCCCGGGGCGGGCCCGTCGATGTACTCGATGTCGTCGACGGCGGGCACCTGCGGGGTGTACTCGAAGCCCTGCTGCGCCATGCAGACCGCGATCAGGTTCTCGCGGGCAGCCACCTGCGCCACGAGCTCCTCGACGGACCGGACGGTGTCGCCGAACCCGAGGTACTCCTCGAGCGGGCCGAGCGGCGGGGGCTCGGGCAGGGTGGGGACAGGCTCCGGCGTCGAGGACTCACCGGGTGACGGCGCGTCGTCGTCGGGCGGCTCGGCACGGCCCGAGCAGGCGGCCGACGACAGCGCGAGCACGGCCCCGAGAACGACGGCGCCCAGCGCCCGACGCCGGACCCTCCCGGAGCCACCGACGCTCATGCCCGGCACCATACCGGCACGGCGTCGGGCGACGGCGCAGGTCAGCGGCCGGTCGTCGAGAAGTGCTGGTAGTCCGTCGGCGAGTCCCAGTAGCCGCCCCACTGCCAGCCCTCGGCCTCGAACGCACGGACCACCGCGTCGTCGGCGCGGATGACGCCGGGTGCCTCCGGCCGGGACACGAAGGCCCGGCCCGTGCGCGGTCCCACATGACCGCCCAGCACGTACGGGTTCTCCACGGGGTTGACGTCGATCGCGCGCCCGTAGGCGTGCTCCGACCAGGCCGTGCCGCCGGTGATCGCGCGGCAGTTGAACGCCGAGGTGTTGTCGGCGTACATCGAGGCCGTGTCGTCGGCCCCGAAGTCGTCGACGAGTCGCATCGACCGGACGGGGTACCGGAGCTCGAAGAGCTGGGCGAACACGCGGGTGACACCCTCGGCGACGTCGGCGTGCACCACGAGCTCACCGGTGCGCACGGCCCCGTCGAAGTCCACGTGCGTGACGGTGACGTAGCGCAGGTCCGTCAGCGGCACCGGGCAGCCCGGACGCCAGGACGCGCTCATGCGCGCGGCCAGCGCGTCGTCGACCGGCGAGATCGACGACGCGTACATCGGCACCGGCACGGCGGCCGCGGCGCGCGGGACGGGGGGCGCGCCGCGCACGTCCGCGACCGACGACTGGACCTGGACGACCGGGGCCGGGTCGGGCTCCGCCCCGCCCGGGGTGCAGCCGGCGACGACGGCGGGGGCGAGCAGCGCCGTCACCGCCACCACCCGCCCCCGATGCGTCATCCGCGAAGTATCGCGCCCGGTGGGGCCCGCTCAGTAGCGGTAGTGCTCCGGCTTGTACGGGCCGGCCACGTCCACCCCGATGTACTCCGCCTGCTCCTTGGTCAGCTCGGTCAGCCGGACGCCGAGAGCCGGCAGGTGCAGGCGCGCGACCTTCTCGTCGAGCACCTTCGGCAGGCGGTGCACGCCGAGCTCGTACCCGCCGCGGGCGATCTCCACCTGGGCGATCACCTGGTTGGAGAACGAGGTGCTCATGACGAACGACGGGTGCCCCGTAGCGTTGCCGAGGTTGAGCAGCCGGCCCTCGGAGAGCACGACGATCGACCGCTCGGGGCGCTCGCCGTCGGCGGGGAACGTCCACTCGTGCACCTGCGGCTTGATCTCCGTGCGCACGACGCCCGGGGCCGCGGCGAGGCCGGCCATGTCGATCTCGTTGTCGAAGTGGCCGATGTTCCCGACGACGGCCTTGTCCTTCATCGCGGCCATGTGCTCGACGGTGATGACGTCCTTGTTGCCGGTCGTCGTGATGAAGAAGTCCGCCTCGCCCAGCACGTCCTCGATGCGCGCCACCTGGTAGCCGTCCATCACGGCCTGGAGCGCGCAGATGGGGTCGACCTCGGACACGACCACGCGGGCGCCCTGGCCGCGCAGGGACTCCGCCGCGCCCTTGCCGACGTCGCCGTACCCCGCGACGAACGCGACCTTGCCGCCGATGAGCACGTCGGTGGCGCGGTTGAGCCCGTCCGGCAGCGAGTGGCGGATGCCGTAGCGGTTGTCGAACTTGCTCTTGGTGACGGAGTCGTTGACGTTGATCGCGGGGAAGAGCAGCCGGCCGGCCTCCGCGAGCTGGTACAGGCGGTGGACGCCGGTCGTCGTCTCCTCGCTCACACCGGTGATGCCGGCGGAGACGCGGGTCCAGCGCTGCGGGTCGGCCGCGAGGGACCGGCGCAGCACGCCCAGGACGACGTTGTGCTCGACCGAGTAGCCCGGGTCGCCGGGCACCAGGTCGGCGGGGACCGCGCCCGCCGCCTCGTACTCCACACCGAGGTGCACCAGCAGGGTGGCGTCGCCGCCGTCGTCGAGGATCGCCGTCGGACCCTGCGGGCCCCCCGGGCCGTCGGGCCACGCGAGGATCTGCTCGGTGCACTCCCAGTACTCCTCGAGCGTCTCGCCCTTCCACGCGAACACCGGCACGCCCCGCGGGTCCTCGGGCGTGCCGCCCGGCCCGACGGCGACGGCGGCCGCCGCCTCGTCCTGCGTGGAGAAGATGTTGCACGAGGCCCAGCGGACCTCGGCGCCGAGCGCGGTGAGCGTCTCGATGAGCACGGCGGTCTGCACCGTCATGTGCAGCGAGCCGGCGATGCGGGCGCCGGCGAGGGGCCGGGTGCCGGCGTACTCGGCGCGCAGCGCCATCAGGCCGGGCATCTCGTGCTCGGCGAGCCGGATCTGGTGCCGGCCGGCGGCGGCGAGGGACAGGTCACGGACCTTGAACCGGCCGGGGACCTCGTCGAACGTGGACATGGCAGCTCCCGAAGGACGGCGCGCGGGCGCGCAGGGGCGGTGGGTCGGCGGCTCCGCCCGCGTCGGGCGGTCGCCTCGGGCCCGGCGCGGCCCCTCCGGGCCGACGGCATCACCTGCGCCAAGCACGACCCATGCTACGTGACCGCCCGGCGCGGGCGCCGGGGTGGGCCGGACGCTCCGGGGCACCGGCGGGGTGCGGGAGGTTCAGACGGTCCCGCCGGAGGGGTAGGCCTCGTCGACGAGCAGCACGGGGACGCCGTCGCGCACGGGGTAGGCGAGGGCGCAGGCCGCGCCCGTGCACACCAGCTCGGGGGCGCCGTCGGGCCGGGTGCCGTCCACGACCGGCGACCCGCACGCGGGGCACCGCAGGATCTCGCGGACCCACGCGGGCAGGGCGCCGGGCGCCGCCGGTCCCTCGTCCCCGACCGCGGGTCCGCCGTCGGTCGTCGCGTCCTCGCTCACCGTCCCCCCTCCCCGCCACCCTCGCGCACCAGCGCGAGGACGTCGTCGCGGACCTTCTCCATGACGTCCGCGTCGGCCGCCTCGACGTTCAGCCGCAGCAGCGGCTCGGTGTTCGAGGCGCGCAGGTTGAACCACCACCGCGGCGCGGCGTCCCAGTGGCTCACGGTCAGGCCGTCCAGCTCGTCCACCTCCACGGGCCCGGCGCCCTGGCGCACCACGTAGGCGTCGAGGACACGCTGCCGCGCGGCCGCGACGTCCGCCACCCGGGAGTTGATCTCGCCGCTGGCGACGTACGGCTCGTAGGCCTCGGCGAGCTCCGACAGCGCCGCCGGCGACCCGTCGGCGCGCCGCGCCTCCCCGAGCGCCGCGAGCACGTGCATCGCGGCGAGCATGCCTGTGTCGGCGAAGAAGAAGTCCCGGAAGTAGTAGTGGGCGCTGTGCTCGCCGCCGAACACGGCGTCGTGCTCGGCCATCCGGGACTTGATGAACGAGTGGCCCACACGCGTACGGACGACGTCCGCACCCGCAGCCTCCAGCAGGTCCGGGACCGCACGGGAGGTGATGAGGTTGCGGATCACCGTGGGCGTGCGGCCCGCGGACCGCTCGCGGGCCACCTCGCGGAGCCCGACGAGGGCCGTCACCGCCGACGGGCTCACGGGATCGCCGCGCTCGTCGACGACGAAGCACCGGTCGGCGTCGCCGTCGAACGCGAGCCCGATGTCGGCCCCGTGCTCGACGACGGCGGCCTGCAGGTCGCGCAGGTTCTCCGGCTCCAGCGGGTTGGCCTCGTGGTGGGGGAACGACCCGTCGAGCTCGAAGTACAGCGGGACGACGTCCAGCGGCAGCGCCGGCAGGCCCGCCGCGGTGCCCAGCACCGCCGGCACGGTGAGCCCCGCCATGCCGTTGCCCGCGTCCACGACGACCGTGAGCGGACGGATGCCCGACAGGTCGACGAGCCCGCGGAGGAAGCCGGCGTACTCCGCGAGGGTCTCGTGCTCGGTGACCTCGCCGGGCCGACCGGCGGGCGCGGGAAGCCCCTCGTCGAGGTAGCGCTCGGCGAGCCGCCTGATCTCGGTCAGCCCGGTGTCCTGACCCACCGGTCGCGCGCCGGCGTGGCACATCTTGATGCCGTTGTACTCGGCGGGGTTGTGGCTCGCCGTGAACATCGCCCCCGGCAGGTCCAGCGCGCCCGAGGCGTGGTAGAGACCGTCCGTCGAGCACAGGCCGATCAGCACCACGTCGGCGCCCCGCGAGGTGACGCCCGCGGCGAAGGCGTCCACGAGCGCCGGCCCGGAGGGCCGCATGTCGTGGCCGATGACGACCCGCGGGGCGCCCACCACCTCGGCGAACGCGGCGCCGATCGCGCGCGCGACGTCGGCCGAGAACGGGTCGGGGACCACGCCGCGGACGTCGTAGGCCTTGATCAGGTCGTCCAGGGAAGTCATGCGCGGCAGCCTAGTGACCTCGCGGCGCGCTCCCGTCCGTCCGGCGGCGCTGCCGGAGGCCACCGGTCGCCGCCCGTCGGCGCCGCGTCCGCGGCGGCGTGGGGCGGCCCGGGGCCTACTGGCGGCGCGCCGAGCGCCTGAGCACGACGTCGATCGGGACGGTGCGCCAGGTGCCGTCCGTGGTCTGCACGAGCCACTCGCGCGTCTCGCACGCGTTGCACGAGATGAAGGTGACCTCCGTGCCGTCCGTGAGCACCATCGGCAGCCTGGTGAGGTCCGTGCCCCCGCAGGAACCGCACGCCTCGGGCGTCCGGCCCTGGTCCGGTGTGGTCTCCGGCACGGGTCAGGAGCCCTCTCCGGGCAGGACCCTGAGGTGGCCGCGCCGCACGCCCTCGCCGGCGTCCGGCACGGGGGCGGAGGCCGCGACGCGCGGGCGGCCCGCCTCGCGCACGGCCTCGGCGAGGGCGACCAGGTCGTCCGGCGTGGGACCGGTGGGGACGAACTCGGGCATGAGCCGGACGACCTCCCAGCCGCGCGGCGCGGTGAGCCGCCCGGCGTGCTCGCTGCACAGGTCGTACGAGTGCGGCTCGGCGAGCTGGGCCAGCGGGCCCAGGACGGCCGTGGAGTCGGAGTACACGTACGTCAGGGTCGCCACCGCGGGGCGTCCGCACGCGTTGCGGGAGCACTGACGTCCGGACCTCACGCAGCGAGGGTACCCGGCGCCGCCGACGTCGCCGCCGCCCGCCACGCCGCCGCAGCTGCCGCGGCCCCACCGCCTCCCGGCCGCCCCGCGCCGTACAGTGGCGGCGTGAGAGCTGGTCGCCTGCCCGTCCCCCGGACGCAGGCCACGCGCCGTCGTGACCGGCGCGGGCGGGGCCTGCGCGGGCCGGTGATCCCGCCGAACCTGCCGGCCTACCGGACGCGCGCGGAGCGCTTCGACGACCACGTCCTGGACGCCGTGGAGCGGCTCGAGCGCCGCTGGGCGCGCCAGCTCGAGGGCACCGAGTTCGCCGTCGAGGAGGTGCCGCCGTCGGCACCTGCCCCGTGGGAGCACGGCGGGGTGCCCATGGGCCGGTACTTCCCCGCCGACGCCGGGCTGCCGCCGCGGATCGTCGTCTACCGCCGCCCGGTCGAGACGCGGGCGACGGACGAGGCCGACCTGGCCGACCTCGTCCGGGAGGTCGTCGTCGAGCAGGTCGCGCACCTGCTCGGTCGGCGTCCGGAGGAGGTCGACCCGCGCTACCAGCCGTGAGCGCGCGGCTAGGGTTCCACGCATGACCGCCGACCGGCCGCCCGTCCGCGTGGTGTGCGTGACCTACGAGCCGGGGCCCGAGCTCGCGGACTTCGTGACCTCGCTGCGCGGCGCGACGACGGCGTCCACCGAGCTCGTCATCGTCGACAACGGCACCGACCACACGGTGGCCGGCGACGTCGCGCGCGAGCACGGCGCGCGCCTCGTCGTGCCCGGTCGCAACCTCGGGTACGGGGCCGCGGCGAACCTCGGGGCGCGGGGCGCCACGCAGCCCTGGGTCGTCGTCGCCAACCCCGACGTGGTCTGGCACGAGGGTGCGCTCGACGCGCTGGTCGACGCCGCGGCCGCCCGGGCGGACGTCGGGGCCGCGGGGCCCACCCTGCTCAACCCGGACGGGTCCCGGTACCCGTCCGCGCGCGCCCTCCCCTCGCTGAGCCAGGGCGTCGGGCACGCGCTCCTCGTCCGGGTCTGGCCCGCCAACCCCTGGACCCGGCGCTACCGCGAGGGCCAGGAGGCACCCGGGGGCGCCGCGTCTGCGCCGCCGCGTCCGGCCGGCTGGCTCTCCGGCGCCTGCCTGCTGCTGCGCCGGGAGGCCTTCGAGGCGGTCGGGGGCTTCGACGAGTCGTACTTCATGTTCTTCGAGGACCTGGACCTGGGCGAGCGGCTGGGTGGCACCGGCTGGACGAACCTGCACGTTCCCGCGGCGCAGGTCACGCACGTCCAGGGGGTGTCGTGGCGGGAACGTCCGGCCCCCATGATCCGCGCCCACCACGCGAGCGCGCGGCGGTACCTGTCCCGCCGCTACGGCCGCTGGTACCAGCTGCCGCTGCGCCTCGCGCTGCGCGCCGGGCTCGTCGTGCGCGAGTCGGTCGAGCTGCGCCGGACCGGCCGTCAGACGCCCGGCAGGTCGGGGGCGTAGCAGCACCGTCGACGGGTCGACGGCGCGCCGCCGGCGGGTCGTCGAGGGGTCGGGCCGGCGTGCGCCCCGGTCAGCGCAGCGTGATGGGGACCTGCGGGCGCGCACCCGCGGGCGGGACGGGCGCGAGCACCGCGACGGACCGCCCGGTGTCGAGGAC
>JAEZAR010000142.1 GCA_023430425.1 Actinomycetes bacterium
CCGGCCGCAGCGCGTCGGCGAGAGAGACCTGGTCGGCGTCCGCCAGGACCTGCGCGACGGCCGCGTCCGCGACGACGAGGAGATCGGCGCTCGTCGCGCCCACGAAGGAGGCCCGCACGGCGACCGCGTGGGGGGCCGGGGCGCGCGACGCGTCGAACGGGACGGGTGTGAGCGGGACCGCCGCCGGCAGGAGGCGCGCCAGCTCGCCGGCCGCGGCGAGGGTCAGCCGCTCGACGTCGGCCGTCGGGCCGGTCGGGGCGGTGCGGGTGGGGACGCTGGCCATCATTCCTCCGAGGTGACGACGAGGCAGGCGAGTCGGGAGCCGCTCGACCCGATGGCGGCCGTCGCCAGCGGGACGTCGCCGACGACGACGTCCAGCGGTGCGTCGGCGCGGTGGCGGAGCGGGACGACGACGCCGGGCCGCAGGCCGGCGACGTCGTGGGCGGAGACGGCGAGGGGGGCGAACCGGACAGCGACGTCGACGGGCACCCCGAGCACCTGCTCGGTGACCTGGGCGAGGGCGCGGCGGTGGGCGGCGACCTCCTCGGGGGTGCGGTTGTCGAGCACCTCCCCGGCCCGGAGGGTGCCGAGCAGCGCGTCGGCCGGGACCATCAGCGACGCCGTCGCCTCGCGGTCCGCGACGCGCAGCGCGAACGTCGTGACGATGACCGGCTCGGAGGCCGCGACCGCCTGGACGAACTGCGGGTTGTACTGGACCGCCCGGACGGTGACGTCGAGCGGGCAGACCGCGGCGAACGCGTAGGACAGGTCGCGCAGCGCGTGCTGGAGCAGCTCGCGGAACAGGTGCCACTCGATCTCGGTGAGCTCGCGCTCGACGCCGAGCGGCGCGCCGGGGCCGCCGAGCAGGTGGTCGATCCACACCATCGTGACGTCGAGGGGGAGCTGGAGGACCGCGGTCGAGCGGCCGGGCTCGACGCCGCACAGGACCATCGTGGTCATCGCGGGCAGCGCACCGACGTACTCGTCGTAGGACTGCATCTCGACCGACTCGAGGGTCACGTTCGCCACGACGCGCAGCCGCGACGTGAGCTGGGTGCCCCACTGGCGGGCGTACGTCTCGAACGCCATCTCGAGCACGCGCGCGTGCTCGCGGGCGAGCGTCATCGGGCGCCGGAAGTCGTAGGTCTCGGGCACGCCGGACCGCTTGCGCCGCGTGGGCGCCGCCAGGTCCGCGACTGTCACGGCCTGCCCATCGGCCGTCCCCGGGGACGCATGAGCAAAACAGTGGTGCGCGGGCACGCGGGGCGGCAGGCCCGTCGGTGCAATGGTGCCCGCGACGATCGCTCGCCGCGGCAGGGGCGCCGTCCATGGCGCCGTGACGGCCGGCGTCCCGGGTCCCGCGCGGCGCACGCGCCAGCGGCCCCCGGCCGGCTGACCCCCTCCTACTGGGTCACGTAGTCCGTGAAGTAGACGTCCATCACCTCGCCCTCGTACGCCTCCGTCAGCCGGTGGAGCAGCTCCGCCTTGAGCGCCTCGCGGCCCTCGGCGCTCGCCACCTCGGCGACCGGCCGACCCGAGAACAGGCTCACGACGTGGTCGAGCGCGCGGGCCGTGTCGGGGTCCTCCTCGACGTCGGCCGTGAGCTGGAGCCCCAGGCCGATGCGCAGGTAGTGCCCGTCGGCGAGGTTGAGGCTGATCGCCTCGACCTCGAGCACGTGGCCGGGCTCGGGCGGCGGCGGCTCGACAGCCTCCGCCTCTGCGCCGGACGGCCGGAGCAGGAACCAGTAGGCGGCGCCGCCGGCCACCGCCAGGAGCGCCAGCACGACGACGAGGAGCTTCGCGCGCCCCTTCTTCTTCGGCTCCGGCTGCGCGGGCTCCGGCGGCGCCGGCACCGCCGGCCGCGCCCCGATCTTCGGCTTCGTCGCCACCACGCGCTGCTCGCCGAGCTGGCTCGTCGCGGTGCTCATCACACTCCCCCTCCCTCGGCGGCGGCGAGCACGGGCAGCAGCTGCCGCACGTCCTCGGGCACACCGCTCAGCACGACCACGTCCACCCGCCGGTTCGCCTCGAGCGGGTCCGTCCCCGGGTCGTCGAGGGGACGGGCGTCGCCGAAGCCGACGGCGGCGATCCGCCCCGCCCCGATCCCGCCGGCGTCGACCATGCGCCGCAGCACCTGCGTCGCGCGGTCCGCCGAGAGCTCCCAGTTGGTCGGGTAGCGCACGGACGGGACGGTGTTCGCGTGACCCTCGACCGAGATCTCGTCCGGCAGGCCCGCGAGCACCGGGGCGACCGTGTCGATGACTCGCAGCGCGGTGTCGGTGAGGGTCGCGGCGTCGGGCGTGAAGAAGACGTCGTCGGCGACCATCCCGATGACCAGGCCGCGCTCGGTGACCCGGAAGCGCACCCGGTCGGACAGCGCCTGGCTCGCGAGCGCGTGCGACACGGCGCCGGCGATGGCCTCCAGCCGGTCCAGCTCCGCGGCCGCCGCGACGAGGTTGCGCTCCTCCTCCGTGAGCTCGGCGTCCCCGCCCACCCCCTCGGGGCTGGGCACCACCGGCGAGGTCTCCGCCCCGACGTCCGCGGACAGGTCGGGGGTGATCTCGACGGCCTCGACGCCGGTCAGGGCGCCGTCGCTGCCCTCGATGACCGATGGCGCGCGGTTGCCGAACCCCACGGCGAGCGACTGGCGCAGCTCCTCGAACTTGGCCTGGTCCACCTGGCTGATCGAGTACAGCACGATGAACAGGCCGACCAGGACGGTCATCATGTCGGCGTAGCTGACGGCCCAGCGCTCGTGGTTCTCGTGCTCCTCCTCGTGCTGCGCCTTCCGCCGCCGCGGGCGGCCCCCGTGGCCGCCGGAGCCCCGGCCCGCGCTCACGCGGCCTTCTCCTTCGCCTCGTCCGGCGGCAGGAGGCTGCGCAGCCGCTGGCCGACCAGGCGCGGGTTGGCGCCGGCCTGGATCGCGAGCAGGCCCTCGACCGTCATCTCCATGTGCGCGGCCTCGAGCTCCGAGCACCGCGCGATCCGCGCGCCGATCGGCAGCCACATGAGGTTGGCCGACAGCAGGCCCCACAGGGTGGCGACGAACGCAGCCGCGATCATGTGGCCGAGCTCGCTGGGGTTGGACAGGTTCTCGAGCACGTGGACCAGCGAGACGACGGTCCCGATGATGCCCACGGTCGGGGCGTAGCCGCCCATCGTCGTGAAGTACTTCGACGACGTCTTGTCCAGCGCCCGCTTGGACGCGATCCGGTCCTCGAGCATGGCGCGCAGGTCGTCCGGGTCGGTGCCGTCGATCGCGGCCTGCAGGCCGCCGCGCAGGAACTCGTCGTCGACCGTCCGGGCGGCGTCCTCGAGCGAGAGCAGGCCCTCGCGGCGCGCCTTGTCGGCGAGGCCGACGATCGTCTGCACGGTCCCGTCGGGGTCGGGCTTGCGGAACGTCAGCCAGTGCTTGAGCGAGCCGAACGCGCGCGTGGCGTCCTTGAGCGTCGCGCTCGCCAGGCCGGCGCCGAGCGTGCCGCCGAACACGAGCACCATCGGCGCGGGCAGCACGACGGACATCGGGCTCGAGCCCTCGAGGAAGATCGAGAGCAGCACGGCGCCGAACGCGAGCGACAGCCCCCCCAGGGTCGCCGGGTCCATCAGTCGTCCGCCTCGGGGACCGGGGACAGCGCCGCGCGCTGCTGCGCGGGCCGCAGCTGGGTGACGGCCGCCATGGTGGTGTCGCCGCCCCGTTGATCGTCGGCGAGCACCATCGTGCGGGCGACGACGCTCGCGCGGTAGGTGATGATCCGGTCCGTGACCTCGTCGAGCGACTCGGCGATGACGTACTTCGTGCCGTCGATCAGCGTGAGGATCGTGTCCGGCGTCGTCTCGATGCGCTGGATCAGGTCGGGGTTGACCGCGAACTGCGGTCCGGCGAGGCGCGTCACGACGATCACGGCTGGTTCCATCCCTGGCTGACTGAGTGGGCCCGTCCGTGGGCCCGTCACGTTCCTGATCGACCGCCGGGGGCCGGTGTTGAGCCCCCGCGCCGCTCTCCCCGCTCCCGGCCGGTGGCCCGGGGGCCGCACCGCGGCCCGCCGTCGGTCGGGGCCGACGTCCGGACGCCATGACGGCTCGGGCGACGGCCCCCTGAGGAGCACGCCGCCCGAGCCGTCGGTGCGGATCAGCGCTTGAGGTTCACCAGCTCCTGGAGGAGCTCGTCCGACGTGGTGATGACGCGGCTGTTCGCCTGGAACCCGCGCTGGGCGATGATGAGGTTGGTGAACTCGGCCGACAGGTCGACGTTGGACATCTCCAGCGCGCCGCCCGTCAGCTCGCCGCGCCCGCCCGTGCCGGCCGCGCCGACCTGGGCGTCGCCCGAGTTGACGGTCGTGCGGTACAGCGAGCCGCCCGCCTTCTCCAGGCCCGCGGGGTTGGTGAACGTCGAGAGGGCGACCCGGCCGAGCGCCTGCTTGAGGCCGTTGCTGAACGAGCCGAGCAGGGTGCCGTCGGCGTTGATCGTGAACGACTGCAGCGTGCCGGCCGCGCGGCCGTCCTGGCCCGACGCCTCGATGGTGTCCAGACCCGCGTACCCGGTGACGGACGACAGGTCCACCGTCAGACCGCCGACGGCGACGGTGCCGCCGGTGAGCTGCGTGCCGTCCACGTCGAAGGTCATCGCGCCCGTCACCGTGGTGCCGTCGAGGGTCGCCGAGACGTCCCAGCCGGCCGCGGTCCGCGTGAACGCGAGCGCCAGCGTGCTCACCGTGCCGTCGGCCGAGTACACGTCGACGTCGCGGTTGAGGGTGGTCCCGGCCGTCGCGTCGGCGGGGAGGTTCCCCTCGAAGGTGGCGTTCGTCGTCGGCGCCGCGCCCATCAGGGTGGCGATCGGCAGGCGCAGGTCGACCAGGGGCCCGTTCACGTCGATCGAGCCGTCGCCGCCCGCCGCCCAGCCCTGCACCAGCCCGCCGTCGGGGGTGACGAGCTGGCCCGTGGCGTCGAAGTCGAACGCGCCGGCGCGCGTGTACATCTGCTCGGCGCCCTTGCGCACGACGAAGAAGCCGTCGCCGCTGATCATCATGTCGGTCGAGCGGTTGGTGAGCTGCGCGGCGCCCTGCTGGAAGTTGGTGGTGATGCCGGCGACGCGCACGCCGAGGCCCACCTGCGCCGGGTTCGTGCCGCCGACGCCGTTCTGGGCGGCGCCCGCGTTCGTGAGCACCTGGGACAGGGTGTCCTGGAACTGTGTCTGCGAGGCCTTGAAGCCGGTCGTGTTGACGTTGGCGATGTTGTTGCCGGTGACGTCGAGCATCGTCTGGTGGGCGCGGAGGCCGCTGATGCCGGAGAAGAGCGAGCGGAGCATGGACGGGATCCCTTCGGGACGGCGGCCGGGTCAGGCCGTGGCTGGGTGCTCGGCCCCGGGCGCTGCCGTGGGCTGGGCGTCGGTCCCGTCCGTGGGAGTGGTCGGCCCGTCCGTGGGCCTGGTCGAGCGGACCGTGGCGACGGCGTCGAGCGGCACGCGCCACTCGCCGACCGTCACCACGGGCACGGCGCCGGCGAAGTCGACGCCGTCGACGGTGCCGGTACGGGCGACGCCGTCGGCGTCGGTGAAGGAGACCTGCTGGCCGAGCAGTGCGCTGGCCGCGACGCGCATCTGCAGCGCGAAGCTCTCGCGCGTCGTGTCGGCGACGGCCGACAGCTGCTCCATGGAGGCGAGCTGCGTCGACTGGGCCATCATCTCGGTGGTGTTCATCGGCGAGCTCGGGTCCTGGTTGCGCAGCTGGGCGACGAGCAGGGCGAGGAACACCTCGGAGTCCATCTGCTGCTTCGGCGCGACGGCCGAGGTCCCCGTCGTGTGCAGGCTCGCCGCGCCGGGCACGACGGCACCTGTGCTGACACTCACGTGTGCTCCTCTCAGACGGTCAGGTCGAGTCGGCCCGGGAGCGCACCCGGACGGTCGGTGAGGGCGGGGTCGCCGGTCGGTGCGGGGTCGCGGCGGCTGCCCGCCTCGCCACGCGCGCCGGTGCCGCGGTCGGGGGAGG
>JAEZAR010000271.1 GCA_023430425.1 Actinomycetes bacterium
CCCGCGCGTCGAGCAGCGCCTTGCGGGTCACGACGAGACCGAGGCCCTGCCCGACGGCGGCCACCGCCGCCGTCGCGAGCCCGAGGCCGAGGCGGGACGGCCGGCCCGCCAGCCGCACGTACGGCACGAGCCCGCCCACGACGCCGAGCAGGATCACCAGGCACGCCACGATCGCCTCGAGGCCGAGCACGTCGCCGAACCACACCCAGGCGCCCACGGCCGCGACGACCGCGGCGGCGGTCTCGACGAGCAGGGACGCCAGCGGCGCCCCCAGCAGGGGCAGCGCGCGGAACAGCGCCACGCCCCCGACGCCCAGGCCGAGCGCGCCCGCCAGCACCAGCGCTCCGGCCTGGTCCCCGAAGCCGTGCCCGAGCGCGAACGACACCAGGCCGAGCACGGCGACCCCGAGCGCCAGCCGCAGGGCGTTGGCACGGACCATCCCGACGAGCCGGATCGCGCGCCGGGCGACGACCGAGGTGACGCCGAACAGCAGCGCCGAGAGGAGGCCGCCGGTCATCCCCCGATCATGCCGCCCTCAGGCGGCCCCCACGTCACGTTCTCCTCGCGGCCTCGGGCACGGCGGCCAGGGTCGACGCCCGCAGCGCGGCGACGATCTCGCTCGCGTCGTCGGGGGTCACCCGGGCCAGCGCCTTGCGGTCCAGCAGCATCGCGGGCGGCGCGTCGCACATGCCGATGCAGTTCGCCCACTCGAGGGTGAACGTGCCGTCGGGCGTCGTCTCGCCGAACGCGATGCCCAGCTCCTGCTCGAGCCGCGCCTGGATCGCCCCCATCCCCGCCATCGCGCACGAGATCGTCCGGCAGAGGTGGAGCACGTGGGTGCCCGTCGGCCGGGTGTGCAGGAAGTGGTAGAAGGTCACCACGCCCTGCACGTCCACCGGGGTGATGCCGAGGCGGTCGGCCACGACCTGCATCGCCACGTCGCTGATCTGGCGCCGCTGGTGCCGGAGCGCCTGCAGGATCGGGATGAGGGCGCTGCGGTCGTCGCCGTGCTCGGCGACCAGGGCGTCGATGGCCGCCACGAGGTCGGCGTGGACGGACGCGACGTCGGCCGGGACGGTGGTCATCGTTCGCTCCCCTCCGCGGGCTGGCCCGCCGGGATCCAGGTGCCGCGCGGCGTGTAGCCGGTGTGCAGCAGGTGGTGGCTCGTGCGGCCGCCCGGGCCGTCCGTCAGGTACTCCCGGTACAGCCGGAGCACCGCGGGGTTCTCGTGGCTCTTGCGGACCCGGCCGGTCTCCCCGTACCGCGCGTCCTCGCCGTAGATGGCGCGGGCGCGGGCGGTGCGGATCTCCACGCTGGTCGGGATCGGCTGACCTCCGCCGCCGAGGCAACCACCGGGGCACGCCATGAACTCGATGAAGTGGCACTCGCTGAAGCGCCCGCCGGCCTTGATGTCGTCCATGACCTTGCGCGCGTTCGCGGTGCCGTGCACCACTGCGAGCCTGAGCGTCACCCCGCGCAGCCAGTCCCAGTCCGGCACGAGGTGGGCGAGCAGCCCGGGCACCGGGCCGAGGTCGTCGGGGAACGTGAACTCCGCGTAGCGGGTCTCGTCGAACCCCCGTACCGGCGTGATGTCCGCGCGGTCGAAGAGGTCCTCGACCTTGCGGGGGGTGACCAGCTCGATGACCGTGCGCAGGGCGGCCTCCATGACGCCGCCCGTGGCGCCGAAGATCACGCCCGACCCGGACGCCGTGCCGAACGGGTCGTCGAAGTCGCTCTCCGGCAGGTCGGGCAGGTGGATGCCGTACTCGCGCAGCATCCGGCCGAGCTCGCGCGTGGTGAGGGACACGTCGACGTCGCGGTGCCCGGAGTCGGTCATCTCCGGGCGGGCGGACTCGAACTTCTTGGCGGTGCACGGCATGAGCGAGACCGACACGACGTCGGCGGGGTCGATGCCCTGCAGGCCCGCGTACCAGGTCTTGATGAGCGCGCCGAACATCTGCTGCGGGCTCTTGCAGCTCGACAGGTTCGGCAGGTACTCGGGGTAGGCGTGCTCGATGAACTTGATCCACCCGGGAGAGCACGACGTGAACTGCGGCACCGGCCGGCTGTGGTCGCCGAGCACGAGGTTCTCGTACAGCCGGAGCAGGAGCTCGGTGCCCTCCTCGATGATCGTGAGGTCGGCGCTGAAGTTGGTGTCGAAGACCTTGTCGAAACCGATCTCGCGCAGGGCCGTGTTGAGCTGCCACGTCACCGGGGTGCCCGGGGGCAGGCCGAACTCCTCGCCCATGGCCGCGCGCGGGGCCGGCGCCGTCTGGATCACCACGTGCTTGGTCGGGTCCTCGATCGCGTGCCACACGTCGTCGGTGCCGTCGACCTCCTGGAGGGCGCCCGTGGGGCACCTGTTCACGCACTGGCCGCAGTTGATGCAGACGACGTCGCTGATGGGCAGCGTCAGGTAGGGCGACATCGTGGTGGAGTCGCCGCGCCCGATGACGCCCAGCGCGCCCACCCCTTGGAGCTCCGCGCACGTGCGGATGCACCGCAGGCAGTGCACGCACTTGTTCATGTCGCGCCGGATCGAGGGGCCGAGCGTGTCGAACAGCCGCGTCGGCTCGGTCCGCTGACCGAACCGGAAGTGGTCCGACCCGTACTCCTCGGCGAGGTCCTGGAGCTCGCAGTTGCCGTTGCGGCCGCAGGTCTGGCAGCTGCCGCAGTGCTCGGCGAGCATCAGGTCGACGATCGTCTGGCGCGCCTGGCGGACCCGGCGGCTGTAGGTGCGGATCTCGATCGGCGTCGTGATCGGGTAGGCGCAGCTCGCCTGGAGGTTCCGCTGGCCCGCGACCTCGACGACGCAGATCCGGCAGACCCCGACGTCGGGCAGGTCCGGGTGGTGGCACAGCGTCGGGATGCGGCGTCCGGCCTTCTCGGCCGCCTCGAGGATCGAGGCGCCGACGGGCACCTCCACCTCGTGGCCGTCGACGGTGACCGTCACCGTGGGGCTCGTGACGGCGGGGCCGCCCGGCATGCCCGGGGTGCCGAGTCCGATGGTCGTCATGGCCTGGCTCCTCTCACTCGCCCCGTCACCGGGCACCCGCGGGGATGTGGCCCAGCACCTCGGACCGGTAGTGCTCGACGATCGACAGGAGCACGTTGGGGGCGGCCTGCCCGAGCCCGCACTTGGAGGCGACCTGCATCGTGCCGCCCAGGGCGACGAGGTCGTCGAGCTGGGCGCGGGTGAGCTCGCCGCGGCGCAGGGCCCGGATCCCCTCGAGCAGCTTGACGTTGCCCACGCGACAGGGGGTGCACTGCCCGCACGACTCGTTGACGAAGAACCACTGCAGGTTCTCGGCGACCTCGAGGAGGTCGCGCCACGGCCCGACGACGATCACCGCGCCACCTGTGGAGACGTCCTCGTAGGAGATCGCGCGGCCGAAGTCGCGCGCGGGCACGCACGTGCCCGCGGCACCTCCGACGATCACCGCCTTGGCGCCCTCCCCGCCGGCCGCCGCGAGCACCTCCGCGATGCTCACGCCGAGGGGGAACTCGTAGACGCCCGGGCGGGCGACGTCGCCGGACAGGCTCAGCAGCTTCGGACCGGTCGACCGGTCCGTGCCGATGCGCGCGAACCAGTCGGCCCCCCGCGCGAGGATCGCGGCGGCCCAGGCGAACGTCTCGACGTTGTTGACGACGGTCGGCGCGCCGTGGAACCCGGAGACCACGGGGAACGGCGGGCGGTTCCGCGGCTCGCCGCGGCGGCCCTCGAGGCTCTCGATGAGCGCCGTCTCCTCCCCGCAGACGTAGGCCCCGGAGCCGAGGTGGATCGTGATGTCGAACGCGAAGCCCGAGCCGAGGACGTCCTCCCCCAGGAGGCCCGCCGCCCGACGCCGGTCCAGGCACGCCTCGAGGTTGTCGAGGAGGTAGACGTACTCCCCGCGCAGGTAGCAGATGCCCTCGCGGGAGCCGATCGCGTGCCCCGCGATCGTCATCCCCTCGAACACCAGGTCGGGGAGCTCGGCGAGCAGCACGCGGTCCTTGAAGGTGCCGGGCTCGCCCTCGTCCGCGTTGCACACGACGTACCGGACGCCGTCGGGCGCCTCCGCCCGGGCCGCGAGCTCCCACTTGACGCCCGTGGGGAAGCCGGCCCCGCCCCGGCCCTTCATGCCGGAGTCCTTGACGGTGGCCACCACCCCCGCGGGGTCCAGGGCGAGCGCCGCGCGCAGCCCCTGCTCGGCCTCGATCGTGGCGAGGGTCATCGGCGTGCGGACGCTCATCGGCGCCATCCCCGGTCAGTAGGGCGTGGCGCGCCACCTACGCGACAGCTGTGGCGCGCATCACGAACGTATGGGGCCCGCGACGCCCCTCGCCTGGGCCCTTCGGTCCAGATCGGCCGCGGGCGGGTGAAGTAGTGGCCCGTCCCCGCGGGCGAGGCGGGCGAACCCCGGCCCGCGCGGGCGGGGCGGTGCTCAGCGCCGCGCGGCGTCCTCGTGGAGCGCGACGAACAGGGAGTACGGCACGCCGTCGGGTGCGGGCGCGCGGCCGGCGAAGTCCTCGAGCAGCTCGTCGATCCGCCGGCCGAGCTCGGCCCGGCCGGCGGCGTCGAGGCGGAGGCCGAGGCGTCCGATCGAGACGCTGGCGGGGTCCGCCTCGCCGAGCTCCTCGAGGAAGGTCTCCACGAGCAGTCGGTTGAGCATCGGCCCGGCCTCCGTGCGCCACGTCTTCCGGGTGGCCAGGTAGGGCACCTCGCGCGCGCCGCGAGGTCCGCGACGCGCGGGCTGCGGCGCGAGGAAGCCGCGTCCGGCGAGGGTGCGCACGTGGTGGTAGACCGTCCCGGGGTCCCTGCGCAGCCGCGCGGCGATCTCGCGGTTCGTGAGCGGCTCGTCCAGGCACAGGCGCAGGATGCGCCACCGGATGACCGACGCGAGCGCGCGGGCGTCCGCGTCCACCTCCCGCTCGCGCGCCGGTCCGCCGGGGCTGCCGGTGTCATCGGCCATGGCGACGAGCATAGCGATTGACATTTCCAAATCGCACGCGCCATGCTGGCCGCGTGACGAGCACCGCCCGGGCCGACCGGCCGCCGGACCCCTCGGGCGCGTCAGCCGCCCGACGGCGTTCCCTCGCCCACCACCGCGACTTCCGCCAGCTCTGGGTCGGGGACGCCCTCGGCCAGCTCGGCGCCCAGCTCGCGCTGCTCGCGCTGCCGGTCTACGCGGTCCAGGTGCTGCGGGCGTCGGAGCTCGAGATGGGGGTCCTCACCGCTGCGGAGACGATCGCCTTCCCCGTCATCGGGCTGCTGGTGGGGGCCTGGGTCGACCGGATGGACAAGCGCCGCACGCTCGTCGTCGCCGACCTGGTGCGCGCGGCGGCGCTCACGGTCGTCGTGGTCGCCGGCCTCACCGGGCACGGCTCCGTACCGCTCCTCGTCGGCGTGGCGGTCGTCATGAGCTGCGCCACCGTCTTCTTCGACGTCGCGCACCAGAGCTACGTGCCCGGGCTCGTCGGTCTCGACCGCATCTCCGAGGGCAACTCCAAGCTGCAGGCGACGCAGTCGGTGGCCATCGCGGTGGGCCCGGGCCTCGGTGGCCAGCTGCTGCGCGTGATCACGGCACCGGCCCTGGTCGGCGCCACCGTCGTGACCTACCTGCTGTCGGCGGTGTTCGTGGCGCGCATCCGTCATCACGAGGAGCTGCCCCCGCGAGCCCCCGACCGGTCGCTGCGGAGGGAGATCGGCGAGGGTCTGCGGTTCGTGGTCGGCCAGCCGCTGCTGCGGCGCATCGTCGCGTGCACGGGGCTGAGCAACCTCTTCGGCTCCGTGACGGCGGCGCTCATGGTGATCTACGCGCTGCGGGTGCTGGGGCTGGACGAGGCCGGGCTGGGTGGGGTCTTCTCCGCGGCCGCGGTCGGCGGCGTCGTCGGCGCCCTCCTCGCGGACCGGGTGTCGCGGGCGGTCGGCGAGGGGCGCACCATCGCGTTCTCGGCGCTGGCCTGGGTGCCGGCCTTCGCGCTCACCCCGCTGGCCCTGCCCCTCGTGCACGCGGGCGTGCCCGTCGCGGCAACGCTCGTCGTGGGTCAGGGCCTCGGGATGTTCTGCATCGTCGTCTACAACGTCGCGCAGGTCTCGTTCCGCCAGCGGCTGTGCCCGCCCGCCCTGCTCGGCCGGATGAACGCCTCCGTGCGGGTCATCGTGTGGGGCGGGATGCCGCTGGGCGGCCTGGTCGGGGGCGTGCTCGGCACGCACCTGGGCGTGCTGCCGACCCTGTGGATCGCCGTCGCGGGCAGCGCGCTCGCGACCCTGCCGGTGGTGGTGTCGCCGCTGGCCCGGATGCGCGACCTGCCCACCGCCTAGCCGTCACCGAACCCCGCGGCGAGCGTCTCGTCGATCGCCGCGCGGACCTGCTCCGCCTGGTCGCCGTCGAGGATGCGCACGCCGTGGGCGCTCCCCGGCACCTCGAGGTAGGTCGCGTCGTCGCGTGCGACCTGGCGGCTGTCGGCCGCGGGCGTGCCGCCGTCGGCGGAGCTGGCGACGACGAGCAGGGGCCCGTCGTAGGTCGAGCCGGACGCCCGGGCGTCCATCCCGCCGAACTCCGCGGGCGGGCTCAGCGCGACCACTGCCACGGGCGCCAGCTCGTCCGCCGTCGCCGCCGCCGCCACCCCGCCCTTCGACGCGCCGACGAACGCGTACCGCGTCACGCCGGCGTCCGCGAGCGCGGCGACCGCGTACCCCATCGTGTCGGCCATGTCGCCCGCCCACGCGAACGTCACGACCGTGTGCCCCGCGTCGACCAGCCGCTCCACCTCGCCCGCCCACTGGCACCAGTCGCCGCCGTTCTGCGGGGCGAGCACGACGCCTGTCGCACCCTCGCCCACCACCGCGACCAGGGCGGGGTCGTCGTCGGGGCCGGCACGGAAGGCACGCGTGCCGTCCGGGAGGCAGCCGGGCGCGTCGATCGGCGCGAGGCCCGCGT
>JAEZAR010000307.1 GCA_023430425.1 Actinomycetes bacterium
GCCGCGCGGTGGCCGACGAGCGGCTGCGGATCGCGCAGGAGCTGCACGACGTCATCGGGCACACCCTCGGCGTCATCGCGCTCCAGGCCGGCGTCGGGGCCCACGTCATCGACGCGGACCCGGCCGAGGCGAAGGCCTGCTTGGTCTCGGTCTCCGAACGGAGCCGGGGTGCGCTCGCGGAGGTGCGGCGCATCCTCGGCGCGCTGCGCACGGGGGAGGGCGAGACGTACGAGCCGCCCGTCGGCCTGGACGCGCTCGAGGCGCTGGCCGCCGAGCTCACCGCTGCCGGGCTGCCCGTCGACGTCCGCGTCGAGGGGACGGTGGACGACCTGCCCGCAGCCCTCGGCCTCACCGCGTACCGCGTGGTCCAGGAGGCGCTGACGAACGTCGTCAAGCACGCCGGGCCCGCGCGGGCGACGGTGCGGGTGCGGCGGGCCGACGGCGCGCTCCTCGTCGAGGTCAGCGACGACGGCCGGGGTGCGCCCGTCGGGGCGGCCGCGGGCGCCGTCGGCGGGCACGGGCACCTCGGGATGGGGGAGCGGGTCGCGGTGTGGGGCGGCGACCTCACCGCCGGCCCGGGCCCCGACGGCGGCTACCGCGTCACGGCGCGCCTGCCCTTCGACGGTGCGGCGTGATCCGGGTCGCGGTCGTCGACGACGAGGCCCTCGTCCGTCGTGGGCTGAGCGTGCTGCTGCGCCTCGAGCCCGACGTCGACGTGGTGGGCGAGGCGGAGGACGGCCCCGGCGGCGTGCGCCTCGTCCGCCGCGAGCGGCCCGACGTCGTGCTCATGGACATCCGGATGCCACGCGGGGACGGCCTCGCGGCCACCCGTGAGATCACCGCCGACCCGGCGACGGCGTCCACGCGCGTGCTGATCCTGACGACGTTCGACATGGACGAGCACGTCTTCGCGGCGCTGCGCGCCGGCGCGAGCGGGTTCCTGCCCAAGGACACGGCGCCCGAGCAGCTGCTCGCGGCGATCCGGGTGGTCGCGGCCGGCGAGGCGCTGCTGGCGCCCTCCGCCACGCGGCGCCTCGTCGCGGAGTTCGTGCGGCGGGCCCCGGAGGCGCCGCGCACGCCGCCGCCCGGCCTCTCGTCGCTCACCGAGCGCGAGGTGGAGGTGCTGCGCGCCGTCGCCGCGGGCCGGTCCAACCAGGAGATCGCCGAGGACCTCGTGGTGTCCTACGGCACGGTGAAGACCCACGTGAGCTCGCTGCTCATGAAGCTCGCCTGCCGGGACCGCGCCCAGCTCGTCGTCCTGGCCTACGAGGCCGGCGTCGTCGTGCCCGGCGGGCGCTGACCACCCGGGCCACGGGCGGCCCGCGAGCCGCGGCACGGTCGACGCCGTCGACGCGTGCGTGCGCCACCGCCGCCGGCCTATCCCCGGCCGCGACCGGCGATTACCCTCGAGCCAGCGGTGCTCCCATCGGCGCGGACCGAAGAAGGCCAGCATGGTCTCTGCAGAGCGCGAGAACCTCACCCCCACCGACGACGGCGACGAGCCGGACCGCGGGGCTCCCGACCGGCTCATCTCCGACGTCGGCTCGGCCCACCTCGCCCGGGTCCGCGAGGCCATGGAGGTCGAGCTCGGGCGCCACCTGGCGCAGGGCGAGGGCCAGGGCATGGCCGTCATGGGCGGCGACGGCCTCGGGGCCTACCGCGACCACATCTTCACCGAGATCCTGCTCGAGCGGCCGTGGTTCACGCTCGCCTGGCCGGACCACCTGTACATCCCCGGCCAGGCCGACCACCGCCCGCACTGGATCGTCCCGCCGCCGGACGACCACCGGTACCGCTACGCGTACGCCGACGGCAGCGGGGCGAGCACCGCCGACGCCGGGACCGGGCGGCTGTTCAGCTGGGTCAACGTCTCCGGGCTGAACCCCGCCTACACGGGGTTCGCCGGCGTCGGGGCCGCCGTCCGGCCCGCCGCGACCCTGGCGTACCTCACCGTCGGCGCCGACGTCGACCTGCTCGCCGAGACGCGGTGGTGGTACCTGCCGGGGCCGGCGGCGGGGTACTCGACGTTCCGCTACCGCGGCACGGCGTACGTCGCGGTGTGGGCGATCGACCCGGTGAGCGGCGCGTGGGAGCTGCTGCGGCCGTACGGCGCCCGGACCCTGTTCGCCTTCGACGAGCGGGGGCAGGGCGGCACGGCCGTGGACTCCCGGCGGCACGCGTTCGACGACGTGCGGGCCACCGTCCAGGTGCAGGGCGGTCGACGCTACGCGGTGACGGTGTCCTTCGAGGCGACGATCACCTACGACTGCCGTGACCGGGGCGGGCGGCCCTACGTCAAGGCCGAGGGCGACGACATCCGGCTGTGGGCGTCGATCGCAGGGTCGGTGCCGAGCATCAGCGCGACGACGAAGGTGCTCGTCCCGTAGGCGTCGGGCTCCTCCGGGAACGACGAGCGCCGGCGCAGGCCGGGACGCCCGGCGGGATGCCGACCCCGGCCGTCGCGCCTACCGTCGAGGAGACCCACGTCCACGAGACGAAGGAGCACGCCATGGCACACCTGACCGGCAAGGCCGTCGCCTTCCTCGCCACCGACGGTTTCGAGGACTCCGAGCTCACCGCGCCGTGGGAGGCGGTCACCGAGCACGGCGCCCGGGCGGTGCTCGTGTCGCCGGAGCAGGGGTCGATCACCGGCAAGAAGGGCCATGAGCAGGTCGTCGACGAGGCCGTGGCCGGCGCCGACCCGAGCCGCTTCGACGCGCTCGTGCTGCCCGGCGGCGTCGTCAACGGCGACCACCTGCGCATGGACGACGACGCCGTCCGGTTCGCGCGGGCGTTCTTCGAGGCGCACAAGCCCGTGGGCGTGATCTGCCACGGCGGCTGGATCCTGGCGGACGCCGACGTCGTCCGCGGTCGCCGCATGACCTCCTACCCCAGCCTGCGGACCGACCTGCGCAACGCGGGCGCGACCTGGGTCGACGAGGAGGTCGTCGTGGACTCCGGTCTCGTCTCGAGCCGCACCCCGGACGACCTGCCAGCGTTCTGCGCGAAACTCGTCGAAGAGATCGCCGAGGGCGCGCACGAGGGCCAGACCGCCTGACGGGTCTGGCCGCGGCGCCGTTCGCCCCGTACCGTCGGAGGGACCGCGACGACGCCGGTCGCCGGAGCCTGGCGGGACGGGCGCGGACGACGGGAGTGGGCGATGCGCGTCAACGACGTCCTGAAGCACAAGGGGAGCGCGGTCGTGACGATCGCGCCGGGCCGCAGCGTGCGCGAGCTGCTCGCGCTCCTGGCCGACCGCGGGATCGGTGCGGTCGTCGTCTCGGCCGACGGCGAGCACGTCGACGGGATCGTCAGCGAGCGCGACGTCGTGCGGCGCCTGCACGCGGGCGGTGACGGCGTCCTCGAGGGCCCCGTGACCGCGATCATGACCACCGAGGTGCGCACCTGCCGGCCGCAGGACCACCTCGACGAGCTCATGGCGGTGATGACCGAGGGGCGCATCCGGCACCTGCCGGTCGTCGAGGAGGACCGCCTCGTCGGCATCGTGAGCATCGGCGACGTGGTCAAGCAGCGGATCACCGAGATCTCCGACGAGCGCGACCAGCTGTCCGCCTACATCTCCCGGTGACCGGCGGGCCGGGCCGTCCGTCACGGCCTAGGCTTCCGCCCGTCGAGGGGAGTCGCCATGGCCAAGCGACCGACCGTGTACGACGTCGCGCAGCGGGCCGGCGTCTCCATCGCCACGGTCTCGTTCGCGTTCCGGCAGCCGGGGCGGGTGCGCGAGAGCACCCGCCGGGCCGTGATCGAGGCCGCGCGCGAGCTCGGCTACGTGCCCTCGGCGAGCGCCCGCGGGCTGGCGGAGAACCGCACCGGCGCGCTCGGGCTCTTCTCCTTCGACATGCTCCTCGAGTCCGACGGCACCCTGGGCGGCCGACCGGTCCGGGAGGACCCCGGGCCCTTCTTCGCCGGGCCCGGGGACGCGGCGCCGCGCGCCTTCGCCGACGACGCCGACCGCGAGGACTTCCGGGTCTTCCCGCTCTACGTCGACGAGGTCCAGCGCGGCTTCGAGCTCGAGTGCGCCCGCCGCGGTCGGGCCCTGCTCATCGGGAAGGGCCCGCGGGAGGAGGGCGCGGGCGTCATCGACATCGCGAGCCGGGTGGACGGGATCGCGCTCTTCCCGGGCGCGCAGTCCGAGGAGTTCCTCCGACGGCTCGCGCGGCGGCTACCGGTCGTCGCGTTCGCGATGCCCTGGGGACCGGGGGAGGTCCACCACGTCCGGGTGGACAACGTCGGCGGGTCGCGCGCCCTCACCGAGCACCTGGTGCGGGCCCACGGCCGCACCCGGGTCGAGTTCGTCGGGGCCGTCGAGATGACCGACTACGCCGAGCGCTTCGAGGGGATGCGGGCGGCGCTGGCCGACGCCGGCAGCCCGGTGCCCGACGCCGTCCTCGACCCGACCCCGCTCGCGACCGACGACCCGTTCCCGGTCGTCCGGCACCTCGTCGCGCACGACCGGGCGGCGCTGCCCGACGCGCTCGTGTGCGCGAGCGACCAGCACGCCCTGGAGCTGCTGTGCGTGCTCCGCGACCTCGGCGTGCGGGTGCCGGACGACGTCGCGGTGACGGGCTTCGACGGCGTGGCCGCGGGCCGGATGTTCACCCCGTCCCTGACCACGTGCCGCCAGCCGATGGAGGCGATGGGCCGCCTGGCCGTGGACATCCTCACCGCCTCGCTGGAGGACCCCGAGGCACCTCCGGTCGACGTCACGCTGCCGGTGCGCCCGCTCTTCCGGGAGTCGTGCGGCTGTCCGGGGTGACCGGCGACCGCGCCCGGGTGTGACGTCGCTCACTTCTCCGGTTGCGACCGTGCAAAACCCGTGTGACCGTGACCTCAGGCGGTGGTTATGCGCTTAGATCAGGGCGCGCCGCAGCCGCCGACCGGTCATGGGGGACCCACGAGGAGGCACGCGATGAACAGGACAACGCGGCTGGTGACGGTGCTCGCCGTCGGCGCCCTTGCCCTCGCCGGGTGCGGTCGCGGCGACGGCGACGGCAACGGCGACGGTGCGCCCCAGGAGGCCCAGGACGTCGCCGAGGGCGCGGCCAGCGGGAGCATCGAGGTCTGGGCGATGGGCACCGAGGGGGAGGCGCTGGGCGCCTTCGCCGAGGCCTTCACGCAGGAGAACCCCGACGTCGAGGTGAACGTGACGGCCGTGCCGTGGGACGCGGCGCACGACAAGATCGCGACCGCGATCGCGGGCGGGCAGACGCCCGACGTCTCGATGATCGGGACCACCTGGATGGGTGAGTTCGCGGCAACCGGCGCCCTCGACCCCACGCCGGACCTCATCGACTCCGCCAGCTTCTTCCCGGGCGCGTGGGAGACGACGAACGTCGGGGGCACCAACTACGGCGTGCCCTGGTACGTCGAGACGCGGGTCCTGTACTACCGGACCGACCTCGTCCCCACCCCGCCCACCGACTGGGCCGGGCTGACGGCCATGGCGCAGGAGGCGGTGGCCGCCGGCGCCGCCTACGGCATCAACCTCCAGCCCGGCCAGACGGGTGCCTGGCAGACGTTCATGCCGTTCGCGTGGCAGGCGGGCGCGGAGATCACCACCGAGGACAACACCGAGTTCACGTTCGACACCCCGGAGTTCGTCGAGGCGCTCGCGACGTACCAGTCCTTCTTCACCGAGGGGCTCGCGCCCACCGAGCTGCCGCAGGGCTCGCTCGAGCCGGACTTCATGGCCGGGCGCATCGCGTCGTTCGTCTCCGGGCCGTGGCACGTCGGCATCCTGCGCGACCTCGACGAGGCCGGGATGGGCGCCGTCGGCCTCGCCCCGCTGCCCGCCGGTGCACAGCAGGCGAGCTTCATCGGCGGGGCGAACCTCGCGGTCTTCGCCGACGCCGAGAACCGCGACGCGGCGTGGAAGTTCGTCGAGTGGCTCAGCCGCCCCGAGGTCCAGGTGGCCTGGTACGGCGAGGTCAACGACCTGCCCTCCGTCGCCTCCGCGTGGGAGGACCCCTCGATCGCCGACGACGAGTACCTCGGCGTGTTCGGCGCACAGCTCGAGACGGCCGTCGCGCCGCCCTCGATCCCCACGTGGGAGGAGGTCGCGAGCGTGATCGACACCGAGCTCGAGCGCCTGTGCAAGTCGGGTGCCGACCCGCAGGAGGTCGCCACCACCATCCAGCAGCAGGCGTCGTCGATCGGCACCGGCCTGTAGGCCGGGACGCGCGAGGACGAGACGATGTCCGCCCAGACCGCGGTGCGGCCCGGTGGGAGCTCCCCGGGCCGCACCGCGCCCTACGAGATCCGCAGGCGGCCGCCGCTGTACCGGCGCCGCACCCGCGCCGCCTGGGGGTTCGCGCTCCCCTTCATGCTGCTGTTCCTGGCCTTCACGGCGGGCCCCGTCCTGATGTCGCTCGCCATGGCGGTCACCGACCTGCGCAGCCGTGACCTGCGCAACCCCCTGGCGGTGGAGTTCATCGGCCTGCAGAACTTCTCGGCCGTGCTCGGCGACCCGCTGTTCCGCAAGGCGGCCGCGAACACGGCCTACTTCGTCCTGGTGGGCGTGCCGCTGACCTTGGCCCTGTCGCTGGCGATCGCGGTGGTCCTCAACGCCGGCATCACCCGGTTCAAGACCGTCTTCCGCGTCGGCTACTACATGCCGGTGGTCACGAGCATCGTGGCCGTCGCCGTGGTGTGGCGCTTCCTGCTGCACCCCGACGTCGGGCTGCTCAACGAGGTGCTCGGATGGTTCGGGATCGACGGCCCGCACTGGCTCGGGTCCACGACGTGGGCCATGCCGTCGATGATCGCCATGGCCACGTGGCGCTCCATCGGCACGCTCATCGTGATCTTCCTGGCCGGGCTGCAGAGCGTCCCGACCTCGATGCACGAGGCGGCCGCCCTCGACGGTGCGAACACCTGGCAGCGGTTCCGCTTCATCACGGTGCCCGCGCTGCGGCCCACGCTGCTCTTCGGTGCCGTCATCACGGGCATCGGGTACGTGCAGTTCTTCGAG
This sequence comes from Actinomycetes bacterium, assembly GCA_023430425.1. The sequence goes on from JAEZAR010000307.1 coordinate 6,992, forward strand.
GAGCCGTTCGTCATGACGCAGGGCGGGCCGCTCAACAGCACCCTGTCCGTGGCGTTCCAGACGTACAACCAGTTCGGCTTCGGGAACTACGGCTACGCGGCGGCGATGAGCTACGTGCTGTTCCTCGCCGTCGTCCTGCTCGCCCTGCTCCAGTTCCGGCTCCTCGGCGAGCGCGACGACAAGCCCCGGCGCCGCCGTCGGCAGGTGCGCGAGCGCGGGCCCGTCCCGGTCGCACGGAAGGAGATCGGTCGATGAGCGCGCCGACCCGGCCCCGCCCCGGCACCGCCGAGTCCGAGCTGCCCCCGGTCGAGCCGCCCACCGGTCCGGCGGGCAGCGCCCGGGCCCGGCGCGGGCGGGAGGCGGGCTTCGGCGAGCCGCGGGCCCACTGGCTCGCCTACGTCGTCCTCGGGATCGGCCTCGTCGTGGTCACCAGCCCGTTCATCTGGATGGCCTTGTCCTCGCTCAAGAGCGAGGGCGAGATCCGGCAGGTGCCGCCGACATGGGTGCCGGAGAACCCCACGCTCGACAACTTCCGGGAGCTGTTCCAGCGGCTCGACTTCCCGCAGTTCTTCACCAACTCCACGCTCGTGGCGACGGTCGTCACCCTGGGCAACCTGGTGTTCTGCTCGATGCTGGGCTACGTCCTGGCGAAGTTCGACTTCGCGGGCAAGAAGGCCCTGTTCCGGCTCGTCCTCGCCACGCTCATGGTGCCGGGCATGGTGACCCTGGTCCCCCTGTTCGTGCTGGTGGCGAACATGGGCCTGGTCAACACCTACCCCGGGCTCATCCTGCCGTTCCTCGCGGCGCCCTTCGGCGTGTTCCTCATGCGCCAGTTCTTCCTCGGGATCCCCGACGAGCTCATCGACGCCGCCCGCGTCGACGGCGCGGGCGAGGCGCGGATCTTCGTGCAGATCGTCGTGCCGCTCGCCAAGCCCGCGCTGGCGACGCTGGCGATCCTCACGTTCCTCGGGTCCTGGAACAACTTCCTCTGGCCGCTGGTGGTGGCGACGACGGAGGACAGGTACACGCTGCCCGTCGCGCTCGCGCTGTACTCGACCGGGCAGAACCAGACCGACTACGGCCTGCTGCTGGCCGGCGCGGTCGTCGTCGTCGTCCCCGTGATCGCCGTGTTCCTGGCGCTGCAGCGGTACTTCGTGCAGGGCGTCGCGATGACCGGCATCAAGTGAGCCGACGGTGACGGTGGGCACCGACGCCGCGCGGGGCACCCGGCGGCTGCAGGGCGGCGGTGGCCTGGTCGCGCTCGTCGCGGACGGCGGGGGGCTCGTCTCGCTCGAGGCCGAGGGCCTGGAGCTCGTCCAGCACGCGGCGTCGGTCCTCGAGCCGGGACTGTTCCAGGTGTGGGTCCGCGACCGCGGCAGCGGACGGGCGTGGGCCGTGCTCGGCCCCGGCTCGGGGGGCTCGGTGGTCACCCACGGGGGCTCGCTGGTCACCCACGGCGGCCCGTCGGTCCCCCGGCGGGGCTTGCCGGGCGGAGGGCCCGCCGACGGCGTCGAGGCAGGCGGGGACGCCGAGCCTGCCGGGGACGCCGATCCCGACGGCCTGCGCTGGCGGCTGCGGCTCGTGCTCCACGACGCCCGGCCCGCCTGGGCGCTGCACCTGGAGGTGACGAACGACGGGCCGGGGGAGCGCGAGGTCGACGCGGTGCACACGCACGACGTGGCCCTCGCGCTGCCGGCGGCGCTGCGGGCGAACGAGCTCTACGTGAGCCAGTACCTGGACGTGACGCCCCTGGACACCCCGACCGGCACCGCACTCGCCGTCCGGCAGAACCAGCCGCAGGCGGGACGGCACCCGCTCGTCGTGGTCGCGGCGGACCGGCGGGTCGTCGCCTGGGCGACCGACGCCCTGGCCGTGCACGGGCTCGCGGGACGCGCCGGGGAGCCGACGGCGCCCGCCGGTGACTTCCCGTCGGTGCGCCTGCAGCACGAGCACACCCTCGGCGCGCTGCAGGTCGAGGCCGCCCGGCTCGGCCCGGGGGAGACCCTGCGCGTGACGTTCGCCGGGCTCCTCGTGCCCGACCACCCCGCGGCCACCTCCGCCGACGACGCCGTGCTGGTCGCCGAGGCGCTCGAGGCGGCCCGGTCGACCGCGCCCGGGGCGCCCG
>JAEZAR010000395.1 GCA_023430425.1 Actinomycetes bacterium
GCCCGTGCGCGCACGGCGCGTGGGCCGCCCCGACGGGGGCGTACACCCGCGTGTGCCCGGGTGCCGACCCGGAGGTGGTGGACCTCACCGCCGTCGCCTCGAGCGACGAGGTGGTGCTCCGGGTCAACCGCGACGTGGTGGTCGTCAACAGCGTGCGCGACGGACGGCTGTGGCTGCCGACCGTCGACGCCCAGGTGCGCGAGCCGAACTGGACCGACATCGAGGAGCAGACCGAGGACGAGTCGACCGACTCCGAGCGGACGGCGGTCACCACCCAGACGCTCCAGGCGGAGTGCGGCGTCGACTCGGCGCCGCCGTCCGCGGTGGACGACGAGTTCGGGGTACGGCCGGGGCGGACGACGCTGCTGCCCGTCGTCGACAACGACGCCTCCTCGGCGTGCGGCATGCTCGTGATCTCCGAGTTCGAGCCGATCGACCCCGAGTTCGGCACGCTCGTCGCCGTCCACGGGGGCCGCGCCCTCCAGCTCGACGTGCGCGAGGGCGCGCAGGGCAGCGTCGAGTTCCTCTACTCCGTCACCGACGGGAGAGGGGTCGCGGCGCCGTCGACCGCGACCGTCCGCGTCACCGCCCGACCGGTCGGGGAGAACTCCCCACCGGTGCAGGTGCGGGTCGGCGCGGTCGCCGTCGAGCAGGGGGGCACGGCCACCTACGACGTGCTCGCGGACTTCCGCGACCCGGACGGCGACCCGATGGTGCTCGTGAGCGCTGCGGGCACCGGCGGGGCCGCGCGGGCGCGCGGCGACGGCCGGGTCCGGTTCACCGCCGACGCCACCTCGCTCGGCCGCCAGACGGTGCACCTGGTCGTCTCTGACGGGACCTCCGAGGTGGCGGGCACGCTCGCGGTCGACATCCGTCCGGCCGGCGCCCTGCCGCCCGTCCTGGAGCCCCTGCACGCGGTGACCTACGTGGACCAGCCCGTCACCCTGGACGCGCTCGCGGCGGTCCGCAGCAGCGGGCGTGAGCCGGCCCGGCTCGCCGGGGTGGACGAGGTGGCCGGGCTGACGGTCGAGGCGGACCTGGACCGCGGCACGTTCACGGTGACCGCCCGCGCGCCTGCCACGTACTACGTGCCGTTCACCGTGGTCGCGGCGCCCCAGCAGGCCACCGGCCTGGCGCGCGTCGACGTGGTCGAGCGACCCGAGGTCACCCCGCCCCCGGTGGCGGTGCGCGACGTCGCGCTCCTGCCGCCCGGCGGCGAGGTGACGATCGACCCCCTCGCCAACGACACAGATCCGGCGGGCGGTGTGCTCGTCGTCCAGTCGGCCGAGGCGCCGCCCGGCAGCGGGCTGCGCGTCGCGGTGCTCGAGCACCGGCTGCTGCGGTTCACCTCCACGCGCACCCTCGAGGCGCCCGAGGTCGTGACGTACGTGGTCTCCAACGGCGAGGCCTCCGCCGTCGGGCAGGTCGTCGTGCAGCCCGTGCCGGCCGCGGCCGGGCAGCAGCCGCCCGTCGTCCCGAACGCCCGGGCCTCGGTGCGCACGGGGGGCGTGGTGACCGTCCCGGTGCTCGCCGGCGCCTTCGACCCGGACGGGGACCCCCTCACCCTCGAGCGCGACCTGCTCGAGCCCCCGGCCGCCGGACTGATGTTCGTGTCGGGCGACGTCCTGCGCTTCCAGGCCCCCGACGAGCCGATGCAGGTGCGGGCGACGGTGGAGGTCACCGACCCGGCCGGGAACGCGACGGCGGCGACCGTGACGGTCGACGTGCACGACGCCGACGCGGGCAGCAAGGCGCCGCCGCGACCGCTCGACCTGGTGGCGCGCGCCTACGAGGGGGAGACGGTCGTCGTCGACGTGCCCCTGGTGGGCATCGACGACGACGGCGACGGCGTCACGCTGCTCGGCATCGACACCCCACCCGCGAAGGGCCGCACGGGCCGTATCGGGTCGCACACCATCTCCTACGAGGCCCTGCCCGGCGAGGTCGGCACCGACACCTTCACCTACGCCGTGGAGGACTGGACCGGCCAGCGCGCCGTCGCCACCGTGCGGGTGGGCATCGCCGTGCGACCCACCGGTGCGGTGCCCGTCGTGACGCAGGACGACGCGGTGGCCGTGCGCCCCGGCCAGACGGTCGAGGTCCGCGTCCTCGCCAACGACCAGGACTCCGGCGGGGGTGACCTCACGCTCGACGAGGCGCTGACGCTGCAGCCGCCGGAGACCGTGGCCCGCGTCGAGAACAACCGCGTCGTCCTCGAGGCCCCGGGCACACCGGGCGTGCTGCAGGTCCTGTACACGGCCCGCAACGACCGGGGCGGCGCCGACACCGGGCTCCTGACCGTCACCGTCTCGGAGACGGCGGAGATCCTGCCTCCCGTGGCGGCCGACATCGTCGTGCCGCCGGCGGACACCATCAACGCGACCTCGGTGGTGGTCGACGTGCTGGAGTCGGCGCAGAACCCGAGCGGCCCGCTGTCCGACCTGAGCGTGGACGTGCACGAGTCCGCGCGCGCGACCGCCGCCGCCCCCGGTGACGGCACGGTGGTCGTGACCCTCGTGGACCGGCCGCAGACCCTGCCCTACGTCGTGACGAACACCGACCCCCGCGCGAACGGCGCCAGCTCGTTCGCGTTCATCACGGTGCCGGCGCTCGGTGACTTCCCGCCCATGGAGCGGCCCGGCCTCGAGGACCTCACGGTGCTGGCCGGCGAGCCGCTCGAGTTCGACCTCGACGAGCGCGTCCGCGTGGCTCCCGGTCGCACGCCCCGGGTCGCGGACCCGGGAGCGGTGACCGCGACGAAGTGGGACGGCTCGCCGCTCGTCGTCGACCAGGACACCCTGCGGTACACCGCCCGGGCGGACTACGCGGGACCGGCCTCGATCTCGGTCCCCGTCAGCGACGGCCCGGCGACCGACCCGACGGCCCAACGCTCGACGATGACCTTCCGGATCATGGTGCTCGCCCGCGAGGAGCACCCTCCGACCTTCACGCCGTCGGTGCTCGAGGTCCCGCAGGCCGAGACCGCCCGCGTGGACCTGGCGGCGTTCACCTCCGCCCCGGTCGGCACCGGCACCTCCGGCGCCGCCGGCTACACCTACCGGCTCGTCGGCGACGCCCCACCCGGGTTCGAGGTGACGCTGACGGGCTCCCAGCTCAGCGTGACGGCCGGTGCGCAGACGCTGCGTGGCACCGTGGCCGCGATCCCGCTGTCCGTCGACTTCGGCGGCTCGGAGCCCGTGCGAGGGCAGGTGGACGTCCGCGTCGTCGCCAGCCGCAAGCCGCTCGCGCGGGTGCTGGACGTCACGATCGAGGCGGAGGAGGGCGGCTCCACGGCGGTCGACGTGCTCGCCGGTGCCTTCAACCCGTTCGCGCCGGAGCCGCTCGTCGTCGTCGGGGCCGTCGTCGAGACCCCGGGCGCCGGCAGCGCGCGCGTGAGCGGCGGGACGGTGGTCGTCAGTCCGGCCGCCGGGTTCATCGGGTCGATGGTCACGCGGTTCACGGTGCGGGACACGCTCGCGGACCCCGAGCGCGTCGTCGAGGGCCGGATCACCGCCGTCGTGCGCGGTGCGCCCGCCACCCCGGGCGCGCCCCGCGTGGAGTCGGTGGGCAACCGGACGGTGGTGCTGTCCTGGGACGCGCCCGCCGCCAACGGCGAGCCGATCGACGGGTACCGGGTGACCGCCCTCGCGGCGGGCGGCGCGGGCGGCGCCCTCGTCCAGGCCTGCCCCGGCACGACGTGCACCATCGCCGGTCTGACGAACGACGTGACCTACGCGTTCACGGTGGCGGCCCACAACGAGGTCGGCTGGTCGGACCCCGGGCCGCCGTCCGGGGAGGCCCGGCCCGACACGGCGCCGCTCGCCCCCGCGGCCCCGCGCGTCGAGCGGGGGGACGGGACGCTCACCGTGACCTGGACGCCGCCGGAGAACCCCGGGTCGCCGATCCGCGAGTACCAGGTGTCGATCACGCCGGCGGTCGGCACCGCCGTCCTGACCGAGCGGGGCACGAGCACGACGATCCGCGGCCTCACGAACGGTCAGCGCTACACGGTGCAGGTCAGGGCGATCAACAGCGCGGTCGAGCCCGGTGCGTGGAGCCCGCCCGCGTCCGGCACCCCGGCGCGGGTCCCGGACGCGCCCGCCGAGGTGGGGGCGACGCAGCAGCGCTGGCACGAGTGGATCGACGTCACGTGGGCGCCGCCGCCCTCCGACGGCGGCGAGCCCGTCACCGGCTACGAGGTGACCGTCGACGGCGTGCTCGCGCACACGGCGGCCGCCGACGCGACCCGCTGGGGCTTCGAGGCGCGCTGGGGTCGCAGCTACGCGATCACGGTGCGGGCCGTGAACGCCGTCGGCGCGGGGGCGGCCCGCAGCACCAACGGGCGGGTGTGGTCCGACCCCGGCCCCGTGACCGACCTGCGGGCCGTCGACGCGGCCGCCCCCGGCACGGCGTGGAACGACGGGCGGGCGGAGGTCACCTGGACACCGCCCTCGGAGCTCGGCGGCGAGGGCATGCGCCTCGCGGAGTACGTGCTGTCGGTCGACGGCGCGGTGGTCGCCCGACCGCACCCCGGCGCGACGTCCGCGACCCTGCGCGGGCTGTCCGCGGGCACCCACACGGTGTCCGTCGTCGTCGTGAACAACGAGGGCGCGACGAGCGACCCGGCGACGACCACCGTCGCGGTGACGACGGTCCCCGCCGCCCCGACGGTGGCGATCGACCCGCCGTCACCGCGCAGCCTCGTCGTGCGGTGGAGCCCCGGCGGGACCGGCGGGACCCCGATCACCGCCTGGGAGTGGACGACGGACGGGCGGACGTGGGTGCGGGTCGACGACCCCGCCGTGCGCACGCAGACGTTCGAGGTCCGCCCGAACGAGGTCTTCTGGGTCGCCGTGCGCGCGGTCAACGCGCGCGGCGCGGGCACCGCCGACGACGAGGAGGTCCGGGTGCCGCGCGAGCCGGACCCGACCCCGACGCCCACCCCGACGCCCACCCCGACGCCCTGACCGTCGACCTGACCGTCGACCTGACCGTCGCCCCGACGGACGACCGCCGAGCCACCGTTCCACCGCACGCGAGGAGCCCACCGTGACCATGACGCCCGAGCAGACCAGCTGGTTCGCGGAGACGTTCGACCTGCTGGTGGCGAACGTCGGGCGGGCGCTGCTCGGCAAGGACCACGTGGTGCGCCTCGCCCTGACGTGCATGCTCGCCGAGGGGCACCTCCTGCTGGAGGACGCCCCCGGCACGGGCAAGACCTCGCTGGCCAAGGCGATCGCGGCGACGGTCCAGGGCACCCACAGCCGGATCCAGTTCACCCCCGACCTGCTGCCCTCCGACGTCACCGGCGTGACGATCTACGACCAGAGCACCGGGCACTTCCAGTTCCACCCGGGGCCGGTGTTCGCCTCCGTCGTGCTCGCCGACGAGATCAACCGCGCCTCGCCGAAGACGCAGTCGGCTCTGCTGGAGGTCATGGAGGAGAACCGGGTGACCGTGGACACGGTCTCGCACCACGTCGGGCGTCCGTTCATGGTCATCGCCACCCAGAACCCGGTCGAGCAGGCGGGCACGTACCGGCTGCCCGAGGCCCAGCTCGACAGGTTCCTCATGAAGACCTCCCTCGGCTACCCCGACCGGGCATCGACGGTGGAGATCCTCTCGGGCGCCGCCGAGCGGGACCGGACCGCTCGGCTGACGGCGAAGATCACCACGCACGCCGTCGCGGAGATGGCGGCGCTCGCGGACGCCGTGCACACCGACGCGGCGGTCCTGGACTACGTCGCGGCACTGACGGAGGCGACCCGCGAGGACCCGCGGACGGCGCTCGGGGTGAGCGTGCGGGGCGCCCTCGCGCTCGTGCGCTGCGCGAAGGTGTGGGCGGCGTCGCAGGGCCGCGGCTACGTCATCCCGGACGACGTCAAGCTCCTGGCCGAGCCCGTGCTCGCCCACCGCGTCATCCTCGAGACCGAGGCCGAGTTCGCGGGCGTGACGCCGCAGCAGGTGGTGGCGGGCGTCCTCGCCGCGACGGTGCCGCCCAGCGAGCGGGTGAGCGCGGGATGACGGGTCCCGCCCGCGCCGT
>JAEZAR010000409.1 GCA_023430425.1 Actinomycetes bacterium
GTGCCGCGGGATCAGTCCCCGCGCACGTCGGCCGTGCGGGCGGTCAGGAGCCGGCGCAGCGAGTCGAGCCGCCGACGGCGCGCCCCGACGTCCCCACCCGGCCCGGTCTCGGCCACCCACGCGTCCAGGGCGCAGTCGGGCGCCTCGGCGAGGTGGCTGCACCCGCGTGGGCAGCGTTCCTCCGCGACCTCGGCGAGGTCGGCGAAGGCGGCCAGCACGCGCTCGGCCGTGACGTGCGCGAGGCCGAACGACCGCACCCCAGGGGTGTCGATGACCCACCCGTCCTGCTCGGGCAGGCGCAGGGCCACCGCGGAGGAGGACGTGTGCCGGCCCCGCCCGGTCACCTCGTTGACCCGGCCGGTGGCGCGCTCCGCGGCGGGCACCAGGGCGTTGACCAGCGTCGACTTCCCGACGCCGGAGTGCCCGACGAGCACCGAGACCCGCCCCGAGAGGTGGTGGCGGAGCTGGTCCAGGCCCCGGACGACGCGGTCCGCGGGCTCGGAGGGCTCGTCGCGCTCGTCGACCTCGTCGACGTCGGCCGGGTCGCCCCCGTCGCTGCGGGCACGGTCGCGGACGCGGCCGCGGACGAGCGCCGTCACCGTCACCTCGACCCCCAACGGGGTGTAGAGCCCCGAGAGCGGGCCGGGGTCGCCCAGGTCGGCCTTGGTCAGGCACAGCAGGACGTCCATGCCCGCGTCGTACGCGGCGACCACGCACCTGTCGATCATCCGTGTCCGCGGCTCGGGGTCGGCGAGTGCGGTGACGACCACCAGCTGGTCGGCGTTGGCGACGATGACCCGCTCCACGGGGTCGGTGTCGTCGGCGGTGCGCCGCAGCACCGTGCGGCGCTCCGTGATCCGGACGATCCGGGCGAGCGTGCCGGCGTCGCCGGAGGTGTCGCCGACCACCTCCACGACGTCCCCGCAGACCACGCGCTCGCGGCCGAGCTCGCGGGCCTTGACGGCGGTGGCCGTGCGCTCCTGCGGCGTGTCCGGGTGGACGAGGAGGGCGTAGCGCCCCCGGTCGACGGCGGTGACGAGGGCGCGGACGGCGTCGGAGTGGGCGGGCCGGCGCTTGGTCCTCGGGCGCGAGCCGCGTCCCGGCCGGATGCGCACGGCGTCCTCGTCGAGCCGGCCGGTGGCCCGCACGGTCAGGCGACCCCGAGCATGCGCGCCCACATCGACGTGAAGCCGGGGAGGGTCTTGGCGGTCGTGCCGACGTCGGCGACCCGCACCCCGGGCACGCGCAGGCCGAGGAGGGCGCCGGCCGTCGCCATGCGGTGGTCGTGGTAGGTCTCCCAGACGGCGCCGTGCAGCGGCCGCGGCGTGATGACCAGCCCGTCGTGGGTCTGCTCGGCCTGGCCGCCCAGGCGCGTGATCTCGGTGGCGAGGGCCGTCAACCGGTCGGTCTCGTGACCGCGGATGTGCCCGATCCCGCGCAGCCGGCTGGGGCCGTCCGCGAGCGCCGCGAGCGCCGCCAGCGTGGGGGCGAGCTCGCCCGCGTCGCGCAGGTCGACGTCGATCCCGTGCACCTCCCCGGTGCCCGTCACCGCCAGGGCGTCGCCGTCCCGGCGGGCCCGGCCGCCCATCGCCTCGAGGATCTCGGGCAGGCGCGCCCCCGGCTGGGTGGTCCGTCCGGGCCAGGCGGGGACGGCGACGGTGCCGCCGACGACGAGCGCCGCGCACAGGAACGGGGCGGCGTTGGACAGGTCGGGCTCCACGCGGACGTCGCGGGCGGCGAGGCCGCCGGGAGCGACCTCCCAGATGTGCGGTCGCGAGTCGTCGACGACCGCGCCCGCCGCGCGCAGCACCTCCACCGTCATGACGATGTGCGGCAGGCTCGGCAGCGTCGGTCCGGTGTGGCGCACGACAAGGCCGCGGGCGAGGCGGGGGGCGGCGAGCAGCAGGCCGGAGACGAACTGGCTCGACGAGCTCGCGTCGAGGTCGACCAGGCCGCCCTCGAGCCGCCCGGGACCGGTGACCGTGAAGGGCAGGGTGCCCCGACCGTCGTCGTCCACGCGCACCCCGAGGTCGCGCAACGCCCGCAGCACCGGGCCCATCGGGCGCACGCGTGCTTCCGGGTCGCCGTCGAAGGTGACGGGGCGACCGAGCAGCGCGGCCACGGGCGGCACGAAGCGCATGACCGTGCCGGCGAGCCCGCAGTCCACGTGGGCGGCTTCGCCCTGCGCGCCGGCGCCACCCGCCCCGATCGGGTCCACCCACCAGTCGGCGCCGCCGCCCTCCCCTGGACGCACGTGGGCGCCCAGGGCCTCGAGGGCGCGCGCCATGAGCAGCGTGTCGCGGGACTCCAGCGCCCCCCGGACGCACCCCGGCCCGTCGGCGAGCGCGGCGAGGACGAGGTACCGGTTGGTCAGCGACTTGGACCCGGGCACCGGGACGACGGCGTCGAGCTCACCCGTCGCGGTGGGCGCGGCCCACTCACGCGCGGGCACGGCCGTCGAGGTCATGCCCGAAGGCTACCGGGGGCCGCCTCGGCGCCGTCCGACTAGGACGAGCGGGCGGCCTTCAGCGCGGCCTTCGCCTCGCGCGCGAGCTGCTTGGTCTCCTTGCGGGCGGCGGAGACGGCCCGGCGGGCCGCGAGCTCCGTGTCGCGGTCCACCCGCGCGTGCGCCATCCGCCAGCCGAGGCTCGGCCGCCCCTCCTTGTCCAGCGCCGCGAGGGCCGCCCCGCCCGCGAGGCTGAGGTCGCGCAGGAGGGTGTGGACCCCGCGCTCGCCGCCGGCGGCGGCCGTCTGGGGCGTGGGCGTC
>JAEZAR010000424.1 GCA_023430425.1 Actinomycetes bacterium
GCCTCGGTGCTGATCGCCATCGCTCTTACTCCCTGTCCTCGTCGGTGTTACCACCGTAGGCAGGCAGACATGGGATGACCCGGGACCTTCGGGCACTTTCATGGGATGACCAGGTGACCTGGCTCACGGCACCCGGGGCCGATCGGGCCGGGTGGGCTCAGGCGCGCTCGCGGGAGAGCTGGACGAGGACGTCCTGGGCGACGTCCTCGGCCCGCAGCCGCAGCTCCTCGAGGAGCTGGCCGCGCGTCGCGTGCGGCGGGAAGGCGAGGGGCACCCCCAGGGAGGTCACGGGCGTCGGCGTGCCGGCCTCCGCGCACCGCTGGGCGAGCAGCGCACCCACCCCGCCGTCGACGAGGCCGTCCTCGACCACCACCACGCGGTCGTGGTCGCCCGCGAGCTTGACGAGCGCCGTGGGCAGCGGCAGGACCCAGCGCGGGTCCACGACCGTCGTCGGCACGCCCGCTGCGGCGAGCACCTCGGCCGCCCCCACGGCCGTCTGCGCCATGGCCCCGACGCCGACGAGCAGCACGCGCGGCCCCTCCCCCGGCGTGCGGGCCAGGACGTCCACGCCCTCGACGCTGTCGACCGCGGGCAGAGGCTCCGGCAGGGGCCCCTTCGGGAATCGGACGACGCTCGGCGCGTCGTCGATCTCGACGGCGGCGTTCAGGGCGGAGCGCAGGGTCTCCTCGTCCCGCGGCGCCGCCAGGTGCAGGCCCGGGACGAGGCGCAGCCACGCCATGTCCCACATGCCGTTGTGGCTCGGCCCGTCGTCGCCGGTGATCCCGGCCCGGTCGAGCACGAACGTGACGCCCGCGCGGTGCAGCGCGACGTCCATGAGCACCTGGTCGAACGCGCGGTTGAGGAACGTCGCGTAGACGGCGACGACGGGGTGCAGCCCCGCGAACGCCATCCCGGCCGCGGAGGTCACGGCGTGCTGCTCGGCGATCCCGACGTCGAAGACGCGCGACGGGAACGCCTGCGCGAACGGCGCCAGGCCCACGGGCTGCAGCATCGCGGCGGTGATGCCGACGACGTCGGGCCGGCGGTGGCCGATCCGCACGATCTCGTCGGCGAACACCGACGTCCAGCCGAACCGCGACGGCGCGACCGGCAGCCCCGTCTCGGGGTGGATCTGACCCACCGCGTGGAAGCGGTCGGCGACGTCCTGCTCGGCGGGGCTGTAGCCGCGCCCCTTCTCGGTGATGGCGTGCACGATCACAGGCCCGCCGAAGTCGCGTGCCAGCCGCAGGGCCCGCTCCAGGGCGGCCACGTCGTGCCCGTCGACCGGGCCGATGTACTTCAGACCCAGGTCCTCGAACATGCCCTGCGGCGCGACGACGTCCTTGATCCCCTTCTTCATCCCGTGCAGCGCCCCGTAGACGAGACGGCCCGGCGGGCCCGAGCGGCGCAGCGCGCGCTTGCCCCACGCGAGCACGTCCTCGTACGAGCGGTTGGTACGCAGTCGGTCCAGGTGCTCCGCCAGGCCACCGATGGTCGGGTCGTACGAGCGCCCGTTGTCGTTGACCACGACGACGAGGCGGCGGTCCTGCCCGGCGGCGATGTTGTTCAGGGCCTCCCACGCCATCCCGCCCGTGAGCGCGCCGTCGCCGATGACCGCGACCACGTGCCGGTCCACCCGGCCCTTGAGCGCGTACGCCTTGGCGATGCCGTCCGCCCAGGACAGGGCCGTCGACGCGTGGGAGTTCTCCACCACGTCGTGCTCGGACTCGGTGCGGCTCGGGTACCCGGAGACCCCGCCACGCTGGCGCAGGCCGGAGAAGTCCGAGCGCCCGGTCAGGATCTTGTGCACGTACGCCTGGTGGCCCGTGTCGAAGACGAGGGTGTCGCGCGGGGACTCGAAGACCCGGTGCAGGGCGAGCGTCAGCTCGACGACGCCGAGGTTCGGGCCGAGGTGGCCACCCGTGCGCGACACGGAGTGGACGAGGAAGTGGCGGATCTCGGCCGCCAGAAGGTCCAGGTCGTCCCTCCCGAGCGCCCGGAGGTCCGCGGGTGAGGTGATCCGCGGCAGGAGGGGCATCGCGCCATCGTACGGGCTGGCCCCCGCCCCCACCGGTCCGGGGCGCCGGTCCGGGGGCTCGCGCACGCGTCCGGGGCGGGTGGGACGATGGACGCCGCGCACGCGAGGAGGGGACGACCGGCATGCCCGACCCGACGCAGGACCCGCGGGCCCAGCTCTCCGCGCTGGCCGCCCGCGGGATCGCCTGGCCCGCGCTGCCGCGCGTCTCCGGCCACCCCCGCCCCGCCGCCGTGCTCGTCCTGTTCGGCGTCCTGGACCAGCGGCTCGCCACGCACCGCAGCGCCGCCGTCCCGGCCGACCTCGACGTCCTCCTCGTCGGACGGGCGGCGGGGCTCGCGCACCACCCGGGCCAGGTGGCGTTCCCCGGCGGGCGGCTCGAGGAGTCCGACGACGGCCCGGCGTCGGCGGCGCTGCGCGAGGCCGCGGAGGAGACGGGCCTGGACCCCGCGGGCGTGGAGGTGCTCGGCACGCTCGCCGAGCTCCCCGTCCACGTGAGCAACCACGTCGTGGTGCCCGTGCTCGCCTGGTGGACGACCCCGTCGCCCGTGGCCGCGGTGGACCGCGGGGAGTCCGCGGCGGTGTTCCGCGCCCCCGTCGCCGACCTGCTCGACCCGGCGAACCGTCGCACGGCGGTGCTGCCGTCCCACGTGCCCGTCCCCCGCCGCCGGCCCGACGCGGGCCCCGCGTTCCTCGTCCCGCACGACGGTGGTGCGCACCTGGTCTGGGGCTTCACGGCGCTCGTCCTGGACGGGCTCCTCACGGCGCTCGGCTGGGCGGAGCCGTGGGACGCCGCCCGCACGGTCGAGGTGCCTCTCTGAGCGTCCGAACGGGCGACCCCACCTGCGAGCCGCGGCCCCGCGGACCTGCGCGCGGCGCCCTCGCCGCCTAGGGTCCAGCCATGGCGGAAGCACGCAGTCCTCGCCGCGGCTGGGGCGTCCTGGGCGTGCCGTCCAGCGCGGCGGCCCACTGGCCGGGGCTCGAGAAGGGCCCCCGCGCGCTCCGTGACGCGGGCCTGGTCGAGGCGCTGCGCTCCGCCGGCCTCAGCGTCGTCGACCACGGCGACCGGCCGGAGGCGCGGTTCCGGGCCGCGCGCTCGGCGACCGAGCCGAACGACGTCGGGCGCGTCGTGGAGGTCGTCCGCGACGCCGCCGGGGCGATCGGCGAGGTGGTGGCCGCGGGCCGTCGTCCGCTCGTCCTCGGGGGCGAGTGCACGCTGACCGTCGCCCTCGTCAGCGCGTACGCCGCCGCGGGCCAGGAGGTCGGGGTCGTCTACGTCGACGGCGGCCAGGACCTCATGCTCCCCGCGGACCATCCCGAGGAGCCGATCCTCGACTCGATGGGCATGGCGCACCTGCTCGACCTGCCGGGCGCCGTGGACGCGCTGGCCGGCGTCGGGCCCCGGCGTCCGCTCCTCACCCCCGACCGGGTGTGCTTCTACGGCTTCGCCGACGACGACGAGGACGAGCACGGCCTGGTCCCCTCCCTGCGGTTCACGGCCGCCGAGGTCACGGCCGACCCGGTCGGCACCGCCGTCCACGCCGCCGACGCGGCGAGCCGGGCGGCCGACGGGTTCGTCATCCACCTCGACGTCGACGTCCTCGACTACCTCCTGCTGCCCGCCGCCGACGTGCCGCAGTACGGGCGCGGCCTGCGGGTGTCGACCCTGGTCCAGTCGCTGGCGATCATGGCGGAGCGGCCGCAGTTCGCGGGGATGAGCGTCGTGGAGTTCAATCCGGACCACGCCGCCGGCGACGGCTCGACGGCGCGCGAGCTGGTCCGCGCCGTGGCGTCGATCCTCGCCCACGCCCCGCGCTGACGCCGGCACCGCCGGCCGCACGAGCCGCCCACCGGCCGGCGCTCGCGGGGCCCCTACGATGCGGGCATGTCCCGGCGCCACGTCCTCGTGCTCCAGCACGTGCCGTGGG
>JAEZAR010000009.1 GCA_023430425.1 Actinomycetes bacterium
GGGCCCCCGCGCGCGCGTTGACCGCCGTCCGCGCGAGCGCGCCGGTCGACGGCATGCCGCCGAACAGCCCCGCCGCGATCGTCCCGAGGCCCTGGCCGACGAGCTCCCGGTTCGGGTCCGTCGGCCGGAGGTCGTCGGCGAGGCCGTCGGCCACGCGAGCCGCGAGGAGGCTCTCGAGGGCGGCGAGCGCCGCGATGGCCAGCGCTGCGGAGACCAGGGCGCCCGTCGCCTCCGGCGTCAGCGTCGGCAGGCTCGGCACCGGCAGCGACGCCGGCAGGGCACCGATGCGCGCGACGTCGAGGTGCGTCACCTCCGCCACAGCGGTGGCGACCGCGATCGCGACGAGGGACACGGGCAGGGTCCGGTGCGCGCGGGGCAGCGCGAGCATGACGACGACCACGCCGCCGACGAGGGCGAGCGCGGGGAGGGCGTGCGCCCAGTCGGCGGCGAGCGCCGTGCGCGCGGCGACCAGCAGGGCGTTCTCGCCGGCAGCCTTCGGCGCGTCCAGGGCGAGCGGCACCTGCTGGGCGGCGATGACGACGCCGATCCCCATCGTGAACCCCTCCACGACGGGCCAGGGCACGTAGGAGATGAGGCGACCGAGCCCGACGACACCTCCCAGGAGCACGAGGCCGCCCGCCATGATCGCCACGACGGGCACCGCCTCGGGGCCGTGGCGCGCGACGATCGGCACGAGGACGACCACCATCGCCCCGGTCGGCCCGCTCACCTGCAGGTTGGAGCCGCCGAGGAGCGCGGTGACGAGCCCTGCCACCACCGCCGTGACCATGCCTGCCGCCGCGCCGACCCCGGAGGTGACCCCGAACCCGAGTGCCAGAGGCAGGGCGACGACGGCGACGGTCACCCCGGCGAGGAGGTCGGCGCGCCACGACCGACGCAGGCCCGCGTAGTCCTCGCGACGGGGAAGCGCGTGACGCCGGACCGTCGCCAGGAGCTCGCGCCGGTCGACCCCGCCCGTCCGGGGCGCCGTGACGTCGGCCGGCGCGGTGGGTGCGGCGCTCACGGGGCGTCCGGAGCCTGGCGCTCCAGGTCCGTCAGCGCGGAGGTGGTCCGGGCGAGCGAGTCGACGAGGAACGTCCGCGCCGCCACGAGCAGGGCGACGACGCTCGGGTGCGCCAGCCGGTAGTGCACGGCGTTGCCTTCCCGGCGGGCCACCACCAGACCCCCGCGCCGCAGCACGCCCAGGTGGAGGGAGAGGTGCGAGGGCTCGAGGCCCGTGTCGGTGAGCAGGGCGCTGACGGGGAGCTCGTCGTCGGCGAGGAGCTCGAGGATGCGCACCCGCACGGGGTGCCCGAGCGCCTTGAAGAGCTGGGCCTTGACCTCGTGGATCGGGGCGTCGGGGGGGACGGCGGAGAACGGCACGCTCAGCTCCTGCGGGGACGGCTACGACTTGATGGATTAAATCATCCCATCAAGTGACTGCGCGTCGGTGCGTGCGTGGTCTGGACGGGGTGCGGGGGGATGCGAGCGGGGTGCGAGCGGGATGCGAGCCGGGTGCGAGGTGCCCGCCGCACGGTGGTGACGACACGACGCGACCGAACGGAGACCACCCATGACCACCCTGCAGACCGCCCCCGACGCCGTGGTCCCCCAGCGAGACGCCGCGCCCCCCGTGGCGTCCGACCTGCTGGCGACCCCGCGGCCCGACGCGCCTGCGGACGTTCTGGCGGAGCGCCTCGTCGCCTCGGCGCTCGGCGCCATGGAGCTCATGGCCGTCTACCTGGGCGACCGGCTCGGCTGGTACCGCGCCCTCGCCGAGCACGGCGCGCTGACCTCCGTCGAGCTCGCCCGGTTGACCGGGACCGCGGAGCGGTACGCCCGCGAGTGGCTCGAGCACCAGGCCGCGAGCGGCTACCTCGAGCCCGACGACGTCGCGGCACCGGCCGTCGCACGGGCCTACCGGCTCCACGCGGGCGCAGCCGAGGCGCTGACCGACGCCGACTCGCTCGCCTACCTCGCGCCCGTCTCGGGATTCCTGGCCGCCGCCGGCCGGGTCGCGCCACAGCTCGTCGAGGCCTACCGGACGGGCGGCGGCGTGGCCTGGGCCGAGCTCGGGTCGGACGCCCGTCAGGCCCAGGCCGCCCTCAACCGCCCGCTGTTCCTGCACCAGCTGGCACAGGAAATCGTGCCGGGCCTGCCGGACTTGCACGCCCGCCTCGACGCGGGCGCGCGGGTCGCCGACGTCGGCTGCGGGGAGGGCTGGTCGGCGATCGGCGTCGCCCGTGGCTTCCCTCGCGCGACCGTCGACGGGTTCGACGTGGACGAGCCGTCCGTCGAGGCGGCACGGCGGCACGCGTCGTCGGCCGGGGTGGGCGAGCGCACCACGTTCACGACCGTGGACGCCGGCGCGCTCGGGCGTGACGCGGCGGGCCGGTACGACGTCGTCGCGGCCTACGAGTGCGTCCACGACATGGCCGACCCGGTGGGGGTCCTCGCCGCGATGCGCACGATCGCCGCGCCCGACGCGTACGTGCTCGTCATGGACGAGCGGACCGAGGAGGCGTTCACCGCGCCGGCCGCCCCCACGGAGCGGATGTTTACGGGTACTCGCTCATCTGCTGCCTCCCGGACGGTCTCTCCCGGCCGGGTGGCGCGGGGACCGGGACGGTGATGCGACCGGCGACGCTCGAGGCGTACGCGCTCGACGCCGGCTTCTCGGCCGTGGAGGTGCTGCCGGTCGAGCACGAGACGTTCCGGTTCTACCGCCTGCACCTGTGAGGGTGGCGGGCACCGGTGCCCGCCGGCGCCCGCCGGCCCGCCGGCACCCTCAGGCCCGCAGGTCCGCGACGGCGGCGAGTGCCAGGTGCGCCGCCGTCGTCGCGTCGAGCTGCCGACCCGCGGCGACGTGGGCGGCGAGCTCGTC
>JAEZAR010000151.1 GCA_023430425.1 Actinomycetes bacterium
GTCGGGCGCGGGGGCGCCGACCCCGTCGACGCCGTCCGCCACGGCGCCGGCGAGCGCCGCGTCGCCGCCGACCGTCGCGCCGAGGTGCGGCACCGCGGCGAGCAGCTGCTGGGTGTACGGGTGCTGCGGCCGGTTGAAGATCTCGTCGGCCGTGCCGTGCTCGACGATCCGGCCGTCCTTCATGACGATCACGCGGTCGGCGAGGTCGGCGACCACGCCCATGTCGTGGGTGATGAGGATGATCCCGGAGTCGATGCGGCTGCGCAGGTCCCGCATGAGCTTGAGGATCTCGGCCTGCACGGTCACGTCGAGGGCCGTCGTCGGCTCGTCCGCGATGAGCAGCTTGGGGTCGCAGGCGAGCGCCTGGGCGATCATCGCGCGCTGGCGCTGGCCGCCCGAGAGCTGGTGCGGGTACTTGTCGACCGAGCGCTCGGGGTCGGGGATGTCGACGAGGCGGAGCAGCTCGATCGCCCGCTCCCGCGCTGCGTGCGGCCCCATGTCGAAGTGGGTGCGCAGGGTCTCGATGATCTGGAAGCCGACCGTGTACACGGGGTTCAGGGCCGTCATCGGCTCCTGGAAGATGACCGCCACCTCGTTGCCGCGCACCCGCGAGAGCTGCTTGTGCGTCAGGCCGACGAGCTCGCGGCCGTCGAGCTTGGCCGAGCCCCGGGCGCGACCGTTCTGCGGCAGCAGGCCGATGAGCGACATCGACGACTGGGTCTTGCCCGACCCGGACTCGCCGACGATGCCGAGCACCTCGCCCGGGCGGACGTCGTAGTCCATGTCGATGGCGGCGGGGTACCACTCGCCTTCGACGAAGAAGTCCACGCCGAGGCCGCGGACCTCGAGGATCGGCGCCTTGGTGGCGGTAGCCGGTGCGTCAGTGACCACGCCCTGCCCTTTCGTGACGTGCGCCGGGACGGCGCTGGGTCGTGCCTGCCGGTGCGACGGCGGGGACCGACGTCGCCGGTGCCGGCGCGAGACGTTCTGCGACCATGGGACCGTGCCGGTGCCCGTGAACGAGACAGTGACCTTCCAGCCGGCGTTCGCGCGCGGCCTGACGATCGCGGTCGCGCTGCTGAGCGCCGGCGCGCTCACCTGGACGGCGGTGGGCGACCCGGCGGCCGCCGTCCGCTACGGGCCGGTCTTCCTGCTGGTGCCCCTCGCCGTCTGGGCGCTGTACGGCCGCCCGGCGGTCGTCATCAGCGACGGCGGGGTCGAGCTGCGCAACGTCACCCGGACGATCGAGCTGCCGTGGCCGGCGATCGTGCGGATCGACACCAAGTACGCGCTCACGCTGGAGACCGCCTACGGCGTGTACGCCGCGTGGGCCGCTCCCGCACCGAGTCGCACGGCCGCGGTGCATGCGACACGCAACGTCATGCACCACCAGCCCGAGAGCGCCTACCACGCCGGCGGTCTGCGGCCCGGCGACCTGCCCGGCACGGCGTCCGGGGACGCCGCCGGCTACCTGCGCCGTCGGTGGGAGCAGCTGCGGGACGCCGGCTACCTCGACGACCCGCGCCTGGAGCGCACGACGCCACGGGTCCGCTGGCACCTGGGCCCGGCCGTCGCGCTCGCCGTCCTGGCCGTCGCGGCGGTCGTGGTCCCGCGCCTCGTCTGAGCGGTGACCCACCGGGCGCGCGACCTCAGCCACCGCTGGCGTCCGTCGCCACCGGGGCCGGCTGGCCCTGACGGCGCGCCGCCCGGGTCGCCGCGCGGTCCATCGCCCGCTTGCTCGGGATCCGGCGCTGGCGCGGGTCGAACGCGTCGCGCAGGCCGTCGCCGATGAAGTTGATGCACAGCGCGATGAGGACGATGAACAGGCCCGGCCACCAGAAGAGCCAGGGCCGCGTCGCGAACGCCGTCTGGTACTCGGCGATGAGCGTGCCGAGCGAGACGTTGGGGGCCCGGATGCCGAAGCCGAGGTAGCTCAGCGCGGTCTCCAGCAGGATCGCCGAGGCCATGAGCAGCGTCGTGTTGACGATGATCACGCCGACGGCGTTGGGCAGCATGTGCCGGAACATGATCCGGCTGTTGCTCGCACCCGCGACGCGGGCCGCGTCCACGAACTCGCGCTCGCGCAGCGAGAGGAACTCCGCTCGCACGAGGCGGGCCATCGACGTCCAGGTCACCAGGCTCAGCGCGAAGGCGAGCAGGAAGGCGTTGGCGCCGCTCGAGCTGACCATGCGGCCGAGGATCGCGCCGATCATGATGACGGGGATCGTGATGACCATGTCGGTGAAGCGCATGAGCACGTTGTCGATGCGCCCGCGCAGGAAGCCGGACACGGCGCCCATGACGATGCCGATGGTGGTCGCGAGCAGCCCGACGACGACCATGACGATGAGCGACTGCTGGGCGCCGCGCATGACCCGCGCGAAGACGTCGCGCCCGAGGTTGTCCTGGCCGAACGGGTGCTCGCCGATCGTGAGCCCGCCGGAGAACGACAGGGTCGGGGACCCGCCGGGGTTCACGACGTCGTCGAACGCCGTCGGCGACCACCGCCACCAGCCGGGGATCGGGCCCCAGCCGATCGACGTGGTGACGAGCAGGACGACGAAGGCGAGCACGGCCGCCGCGGTCATGGCGCCCCGGTGCCGCAGGAAGCGGCGCAGGACGATGCGGCCCTGGGACAGGCCTTCGACCTCGCGCAGCTCGATCGCGTTCTCGATCGAGTTCCCGATCTCGCTCTCGGTGTCGCTGACGACGCCCTCCGGCGTCGTGGGGTTCGGGCTCGGGACGGTCATGCGTTCACCCGGATCCTGGGGTCGAGAGCGGCGTAGACGAAGTCGACGAGGATGTTCGCCAGCACGAGCGCGGACCCGACGACGATGAAGTAGCCCATCGCGGGGTTGGCGTCGGAGGAGGCCAGCGAGCGCAGGAACAAGGTGCCCATGCCGCTCCACGCGAAGATCCGCTCGGTGATGATCGCGCCGCCGAACAGGTAGGCGATGTCCAGGGGCACGATCGTGGCCAGCGGGATGAGCGCGTTGCGGAACGCGTGCCGCACCGTGACCACGCGCTCGGGCAGGCCCTTGGCCCGCGCCGTGCGGATGTAGTCCTGGTTCATGACCTCGAGCAGGCTCGCCCGGGAGTAGCGGGTGTAGGAGGCGAAGGTGATGAGGATCAGCGCCGTCGTCGGCAGCACCAGGTGCGTGAACGTGTCGAGCGTCTCCACCCAGAAGTCGCCCTGGAGCCCGGGCGTCTCCGCGCCGATCGTGGCGATCGGGCGGCCGGCCACGCGCGAGGAGTTGCTGTAGATCCGCCAGACCGCCATGACGCGGTCGACGAAGATGAGCGCCGCGACGATCAGGGCCGTGATGCCGCCGGCGCGCATCGACTGCCCACGGTCGGGGCCGCCGAACAACCAGCCGATGAACGTGCCGACGGCGACGGCGCCGACGCCCAGCAGGATGATCATGATCCCGGTGGCGTACGGGAAGAGGAACTGCAGCGGCCACCAGAGCAGGGCCCCGAGGACGGCGACCGTGAGCGCCGTGTACAGCGCGCGCCGGTTGCGCAGGCCGGCCGCGAGCGCGGTCACCGCGAACGCGGCGCCGACGCCGAGGAGGCCGATGGCGACGGGGCCGAGGCTCGGGTCGAGGAACCACTCGGTCACGGACACGAAGACCAGCACGGCGGCGGTCGCGGCGGCCGAGACGAGGAACGTCAGACCGCGGCGTCGCCAGGGCCCGCCGACGATCGCCTGCCAGATGAGGCCGGCGAGCAGGGAGAGGCCGGCGATCGCCGGTGGGGCGAAGACGGGGTCCCGCAAGAAGTCGTTGAAGCCGATCGCGCCCCAGAGCTTGAGGAGCACGGCCACCCAGAACGAGGGCAGCGAGTAGAGCAGGAACGCCATGAAGGTCACGCCGTAGTCGAAGCCCGAGTACTGGCGCAGCGCCGAGGCGATGCCGACCACGACGCCCAGGCCGACCGCGATGAAGGCCGCGGCGCCGACGAGCTGGAGGGTCGAGGGGATCGCGGTCCCGAGCAGCGACAGGACCGGCTGGCGGTTGACCCAGCTGTCGCCGAGGTCGCACTGGCCGATGAGGCAGCCGGCGACGCCGCCCAGCCACTTGCCCCAGCGCAGCGGCGCGGGCGTGTTCAGGTCGAGGTCGCGGATGCGCGCCTCGATCAGCGCCTCCTTGTTGGGGGCCGTGCTCGTGCGCAGGTCCTCGAGGGGGTCGAGAGCGATCGCCAGGAGCATGTAGACGATGAACGTCGCGCCCACGAGGACGATCGCCGACGACAGCAGACGGCGTCCGAGGAAGGTGAGCATCGGCGCACTGGCCCGCAGGCGGCGCCGCGGCGCCCTGGGGCTCGCGGGCGTCGCCGCTGCCGGCTCCGAGGCCTCGACGGCCGCCTGGCCGGTGACTGAGGTGGCCATGGGGTTGTGCACCTCGCTGGGGAGTAAGAGGAACGGCGTGAGTCTACGCGGGCGTCCGCCGCGCGACCTGGGCTGCTGGGCCCGCCGCCGACGGCCCGGCGGTGTGACGCTCGGCACGCTCGCCGTGCTGCCCGGCGGGGCAGCTTCTCAGCGTACGCC
>JAEZAR010000223.1 GCA_023430425.1 Actinomycetes bacterium
GGCCGCCGCCGGTCCGGCCGTGGGCGCGCACCAGTAGCCTTGCGGCCGTGACGCTCCCCGCGCCCGGTCCGGACCACCGACCGGCTCCCGACCTCGCCACGGGCGCCCTCGCCGCCCGTGCCCGCGACCGCCTGGCCGAGCTCGTCGCCGAGCTCGCCGTCGTGCACGGGGAGGTGACGCTCGCCTCCGGAGCCACGGCCCGGTACTACGTCGACCTGCGCCGGGTGACCCTGCACCACGAGGCCGCCCCGCTCGTCGGGCACGTCATGCTCGACATGCTCGAGGAGGCGGGGCTCGGCACCGCCGAGATCGACGCGGTCGGCGGACTGACGCTCGGGGCCGACCCGGTCGCGACGGCCCTGCTGCACGCCGCCGCGTCCCGCGGGCAGGACCTCGACGCGTTCGTCGTCCGCAAGGAGGGCAAGGCGCACGGCCTCCAGCGGCGGATCGAAGGACCCGACGTCGCGGGTCGACGCGTGGTGGCCGTCGAGGACACCTCCACCACCGGCGGGTCGGTGATGACGGCGGTCGAGGCGCTGCGCGAGGCGGGCGCGCACGTCATGGGCGTGGCGGTCATCGTGGACCGCGCCACCGGCGCGCGCGAGCGCGTCGAGGCGGCGGGCCTGCCGTACCTGGCCGTCCTCGGGCTCGGCGACCTCGGCCTCGCCTGAGCCCGGGCCGCCCCGGCCGGGGCTGCCCCGGAGCCGGGCCCGGCCTCATGATCGGCCACCGTCGCGCCGATGCTCTGGGTGCGGCTCGCGACGAGGAGGAGGTGACGGCGGTGACGGACCCCGGCTCCGGCGGGATGCTGCTCGTCTTCGCCCTGGGCGTCCCCCTGCTCATCGGGCTCGCCATCTGGTACCAGGTGCAGCGCACCAAGACCCTGCGGGCGTGGGCAGCGGCGACGGGGTGGTCCTACGTCGGCTCCGACCCGTCGCTGGTGGGCCGGTGGGCGGGCACGCCGTTCGGCGCCGGGCACACCCGCCGCGCGAGCGAGGTCATGGTCGGTCGGCTGGGCGCCCGCCAGGCGCTGTCGTTCACGTACTCCTACCGGACCGGCTCGGGCAAGAACCAGAGCACGTACACGTTCCACGTGCTGGCCATGCCGATCCCCGCGTACCTGCCGACCCTGGAGATCACGCCGGACGGACTGGGCGCCAAGCTCGCCAAGACCTTCGGCGGGCAGGACATCCAGTTCGAGTCCGAGGACTTCAACCGTGCGTGGCGCGTCGAGTGCGCGGACCTGAAGTTCGCGCACGACGTCGTGCACCCGCGCCTCATGGAGCGGCTGCTGCGCGGCGACGCGCGGGGCACGAGCCTGCGCATCGAGGGGACCGACGTGCTCACCTGGGCGTCGGGCTCGACCCGCGTCGAGGCGATCGCGTCCCGGCTGGCCCTCATGGCGGCCGTGGTCGACGCCGTGCCGCGCTACGTCTGGCAGGACCACGGCTACGACCCCGGGCCCGCCGCCGCCCCGCGCTCGAGCCACCCGGACGCACCCGCGTGGTGAGCGCGACCGTCGCCGCCCGCCGCAGCCCCCTCGCTACGATCACCCCACCCACACCATGGAGGTCCGCGTGGACGTCGTCGGCATCGTCCTGCTCGTCCTGCTCGCCCTGGTCCTGATCGCCCTCGTCTGGGGCGTGGCGACCTACAACGGGTTCGTCCGTCTGCGCAACCTCGTGCAGGAGGCATGGCGCCAGATCGACGTCGAGCTGCATCGTCGCCACGACCTCATCCCGAACCTCGTCGAGGCCGTGAAGGGCTACGCGGCGCACGAGCGCGCCGTGTTCGACGAGGTGACGGCCGCGCGCGCCGCCGCCGCGGCGCCGGGATCGGGCCCCGCGCAGCAGGCCGTCCAGGAGAACCAGCTCTCCGCGGCCCTGGGCCGGCTCTTCGCCGTCGCCGAGGCGTACCCGCAGCTGCGGGCGAGCGAGAACTTCATGGCGCTGCAGGGGGAGCTGACCAACACCGAGGACCGCATCGCGGCCGGTCGGCGGTTCTACAACGCCAACGTCCGCCAGCTCAACACGAAGGTCGAGACCTTCCCGCCGAACGTCATCGCGGGCTGGTTCGGCTTCACGCGGGCCGAGTACTTCGAGGCCGAGGACCCGGCGGTGCGGGCCGCGCCGCGCGTGGACTTCGGGACCGCGACCGCCTGAGGCGCGGCTCAGCCGAGCGGGAGCGCGAGCAGCACCACGGCGAGCAGCGCGCTCGCGGCGATCTCACCCACGCCGACCGCGACCGGCCGGGCGTGCGGCCACCGGCGCGGGACGACGGCGGCGCGGACCGCTGTGAGCGCCAGGAACGCGCCGACCCACGGCAGCCACCAGGCGAGCGCGGCCGCCACGACCACGTGGTACGCCACCGACGCGACGTACATCCCGCGGTTGCCCCGCTCGCGGATCATCGTCTTGACGTACAGGGCGGTGCCGACCAGGTAGGCACCGGTCGCCGCGGCGACCGCCCACGCCTCGGCGGACGCCGCGCCGGGCAGCCACGCGGTGCCGGGCACGGCGAGCCCGTGTGCCACGACGGCCATGAGGCTGGTCGCGGCGACGGTGAGCACGTCGTTGGTCAGGGCCCGCTCGGTGCGTCGCGCCGAGTGCGCGAGGCTTGCCGCGGCCAGCGGGGCGTACACGAGCCCCCAGCGGGCCAGGCCGGGCTCGGCGAGCAGGAGCCCGCCCCCGACGGCCGCGGCCAGCGCCCCGTACACCACGACGGGCGTCCGGTACCGCGGCTTGCGGCGGGAGCGGAGCCACACCCCGGCCGCGAAGTAGGCGAGGTAGGCGAGGAGCCAGGCCACGAGGAGCCACAGGTGCGTCCAGCGCAGGCCCGCGCGTGCCGCGCCCACGACGAGGGGGAGCAGCAGCATCGCCCACGCGCCGTGCTGGTTGGGGACCCACAGCCGGGGGGAGAACCGTCGCCGTCCCGGCGCCGGGGTGCGCGTCGACACCGCAGCAGGCATGGCGGCAGCCTAGGCGGCGGGCGGCGGGCGGCGGGCGGCGGGGGCGGAAGCCGTGGGCGGGCGGGTCCGGTCGGGCCGGGTCCTGCAGGGTCGGTCAGGCCTGCCGGCGGCGGGGCGGGTCCGGCCGGTCCGGGCTCAGCCCTCGATGTCCTCGCGCGCCACCCGCGCCCGCTCCGCCGGCTCGTCGTACCGCGTGTCGCGGGCCTTGGAGCGCTGGCGGAGCACCTCGACGACGATCGGGATCACGGAGACCGCCACGATGCCCACCGCGATGAGCTCGATGTTGTCCTTGATGAACGTGACGTTGCCGAGCAGGTAGCCGAGGACCGTCACCCCGACGCCCCAGACGAACGCGCCGATCACGTTGAACGAGACGAAGTGGCGGTAGTTCATCCGGCCGACGCCGGCGGCGACCGGGGCGTAGGTGCGCACGAACGGCACGAACCTGGCGATGACGATGGTCCGGCCGCCGTACTTGTCGAAGTACGCGTAGGTCTGGTCGATGTACTGCTGCTTGAAGAACCGCGAGTCCGGCCGGTTGAAGAGCCGGGGCCCGGCCTTGCGGCCGATGACGTACGCCGTCTGGTCGCCGAGGAAGGCGGCGAGGAAGAGCGCGACGCACATGACCCACAGCGGCACGCCGATCTCGTCCTGGGCGATGAGCATGCCGGCCGTGAAGAGCAGCGAGTCGCCCGGCAGGAACGGGAACAGCAGCCCCGTCTCGATGAACACGACGAGCACCACGCCGATGAGCGCGTAGCTGCCGAACGAGGCGATGAGGTTCTCCGCGTCGAGCCACTCCGGGCCCAGTGCGGGCACGGGCCCGTGCGCGACGAGGGTCTGCAGGACTGGGGTCACGCCGTCCAGGGTACGGGGCGGGCGGACGCCGGGCGCTCGCGGCGAGGGCCGGGGCGGGCGGGTGGTGTGGCCGGTTCGTGAGCGTCCCGTGGAGGCGGGTGCGCGCCTCGGTAGGGTCGGGCGCAGGACAGGGCGGCGGGGAGGACGGCGGTGGACAGGGAGCTGCGGCTCGTCGGGGTGAGCCGGGCGTTCGGCGACCACGTCGCGCTCGACGACGTGAGCTTCACCGTCCGACCCGGGCGGACCACGGGGTTCGTGGGGGCGAACGGCGCCGGCAAGACCACGGCGATGCGGATCGTCCTCGGCGTGCTCGCCGCCGACGCCGGGCGCGTGGAGCTCGGCGGTGCCCCGCTCACCCTCCCGCTCCGCGCGCGCTTCGGCTACATGCCCGAGGAGCGCGGCCTCTACCCCAAGATGAAGGTCGCCGAGCAGCTCGTGTACCTCGGCCGGGTGCACGGCCTCGACGCGGCGACGGCCCGCCGTCGGACCGCGGCCCTGCTCGCGGAGCTCGGCCTGGCCGACCGCGCCGACGACGCCCTGCAGACGCTGTCGCTCGGCAACCAGCAGCGCGTGCAGGTGGCGGCCGCGCTCGTCCACGACCCGATCCTGCTCGTGCTCGACGAGCCGTTCTCAGGGCTGGACCCGTTGGCCGTCGACGCGATGGGCGCCCAGCTGCGGGCGCGCGCGGCGTCGGGCGTGCCGGTCCTGTTCTCCTCCCACCAGCTCGAGCTGGTCGAGCGCCTGTGCGACGACGTCGTGATCATCGACCACGGTCGCGTCGTGGCCGCGGGGGACGCCCGCGAGCTGCGGACGACCCGGGCCGGGCGTCGCTACCGCGTCGCGGTCCGGCGCGTCGGTGCGGCCGCCGACGGGCCGGCCGACGTGCCCGCCGCGGGGC
>JAEZAR010000258.1 GCA_023430425.1 Actinomycetes bacterium
CTCCTCCACCACGCCGGTGGTCGCCGCGGCGACCGCCACGAGGCCGCCCGCGAGGAGCACCGCGCCGACGCCCGTGCGGACCCGCGAGGCGCGGTCGTGGGTGGCCACGTCGTCGCGCATCGCCTCGACCGGCGCGGTGAGCGCGGCACGGCGGGCGGGCAGCAGGGCCGCGACGAGGCTGACGACGGTGCCGACGACGACCGAGACGGCCACGGTGAACGCGTCGAGGGGGATGTCCCCGGACAGCTCCATGTCCATCCCGGCGAAGACCTGCCGCAGGACCTGCACCAGCCCCAGGCCGGCGCCGACGCCGAGGAGCGAGCCGAGCACGCCGATCACGGCCGCCTGGGCGAGCACGGAGCCGAAGACCTGGCTGGGCGAGGCCCCGACGGCCCGCAGCATCGCGAACTCCCGCTGCCGCTGCCGCACGACCATCGCGAACGTGTTGGAGATGATGAACGTGCCGACGAAGAGCGCGATGCCGGCGAAGACGAGCAGGAACGTGGAGATGAAGCCCAGCGCCGACGTCCACTGCTCGGCCGCGGCCTCGCGCATCTGGTCGCCGGTGGAGACCTCGACGACGCCCGCGGCGGCCGTGCCCTCGACCGCCGACTCGACGGCGTCGGCCAGCGCCGACTGGCTCATGCCCTCCTCGGCGTAGACGGCGACCGAGGACGTGGTGCCCTCCGGCGCGTACGCGGCGACGGCGGTGTCCATGTCCAGGCCGACCATGATCGCGCCCGCCATGGGGGCCGCGACGCCGACCTCGCCGACGACCTCGACCTCGCTGACCGCGCCCGCGAGCACCACCGTCGTGACCTCGCCGAGCGCGAGCCCGGACCGCTCGAGGGCGGAGGACTCGAGGGCGATCTCGCCGGGGCCGACGGGCGCACGCCCGTCGGCGATCCACAGCGCCGTCTCGTCGGGGTGGATGCCGAGCCCGAAGCTCGGCGGCCCCGAGCTCATCACGGCGGTCCCGTCGGCCCCGACCAGGACGATCGGGCCGCTGACGTCGGGGACCGCGCCCGCCACGCCGTCCACCCGGGCGATCGCCTCCGCGACCTCGAGCGGGAACTGCTCACGGCTGGTCCCGGTCATCGGGTCGCCCCCGGCCGCCAGCTCCACGCCCTGGACGTAGGTGTCGGCGTTCGTGCCCGACTCGACGATGTCCTCGAACGTGCTCGACATCATCTCGCGCAGGGAGAACGTCCCCGCGACGAACGCGACGCCGAGCAGCACAGCGAGGATCGACAGGAGGAAGCGCCCCAGGTGGCTGCGGATGCCCCGCAGCGCGACGCGGGTCACCGGAGACCGCCGACGAGCCCGCCGACCAGCCTGCCCTCGGCGGACGCGGGCGTGGTCTCACGACGGCCGACGCCGAGCTGGCGCAGCGCGTCCAGGACGCTCTCGGTGGTGGGCTCGACGACCTCGCCCACCAGGCGGCCGTCGGCCAGGAAGAGCACGCGGTGCGCGTAGGACGCCGCCGTCGGGTCGTGGGTGACCATGACCACGGCCTGGCCGAGCACGTCGACCGAGTGCCGCAGGAAGCCGAGGACCTCCCCGGAGGACCGCGAGTCGAGGTTGCCCGTGGGCTCGTCCGCGAACACGACCGACGGCCGCGAGACGAGGGCGCGGGCGCACGCGACGCGCTGCTGCTGGCCGCCGGAGAGCTCGCTCGGCCGGTGGCCCAGCCGGTCGGCCAGCCCGACCGCCTCGACGACCGTGTCGAACCAGTCCCGGTCGACGGGGCGTCGCGCGATGTCGAGCGGCAGGGTGATGTTCTCCTCCGCCGTCAGCGTGGGGATGAGGTTGAAGGCCTGGAAGACGAACCCGAGGCGGTCGCGGCGCAGTCGCGTCAGTCCCCGCTGGTTCATCCGGGCGATGTCCTCGCCGTCGACGACGACGGTGCCGGCGGTGACGGTGTCCAGGCCTGCCATGCAGTGCATCAGGGTGGACTTGCCCGAGCCGGACGGTCCCATGATCGCCGTCAGCTCGCCGGCGCCGAAGTCGACGTCGACGCCGTCGAGGGCGCGCACCGCCGTCTCGCCGGAGCCGTAGACCTTGACCAGGCCGCGGGCGGAGGCGATGGCGCCCTCACCCCGGGGGTAGACGCTCACTGGGCGCACAGGAGTTCCCTTCGTCGTGGTGCGGTGGGAGCCGACGTCGTCGTCGTGGACGGCTCGATCCTCGCCGGACCGAGATCACCGGTGGATCAGGGAGCGCCCCGGACCCGTCCCTGAGAGCGCTGCACGGCCGGTCAGGGTGCTCTCGGGGGGAACGCTCCCACGCGCCGCCCTGGGCCAGTGTCCTCCGACCCGCCGGCTGGGTCACCCCGATATGTGCACCGCGGGCGAAGGGCGCTGACCTGCGTCGACGTGCGCCGGCCCGCGGCTCGGCCGCCCGGTCGGGGTACCCCTAGGGCACCAGGACGACGGTGCCGCGCTTGCGCCCGCTGTCAACATGGTCGTGCGCGGCGACCGCCTCGGCGAAGGGGTAGGCCCGCTCGAGCACGGGCCGCAGGAGCCCCTTGTCGGCGAGGTCGAGCATCTGGCGCAGGTCGGCGGCCTTCGCGGCCGCGCTGCGCAGCCCCGTCAGGGCGATGCGGCCCCGACGCCGCCGGCCCGGGACGGGCGCGAGCGCGGTGTGCCAGAAGATCGCCGCGCTCGGCACGGTGCTCAGGTAGACCCCGCCCGGGCGCAGGGACGACCGGACCCGACGCAGCGACGTGGTGCCGACCGCGTCGAAGAACACGTCGAAGGCCCCGGCGCGCTCGGTGACGTCCTCGACCGCGTAGTCCACGACGTCGGTGGCACCCAGCTGGCGGGCCAGGTCCGCGTTGCGCGCGCTGCACACGGCCGTCACGCGGGCGCCCATCGCCACCGCGATCTGGACGGCCGCGGCCCCGACCGCCCCGAGGGCGCCGTTCACGCACACGTCCTGGCCCGGACGCACGCCTGCCGCGTCCCGCAGGAACGGCAACGCCGTCAGGCCCCCCTCCGTCAGCGCCACGGCCTCCGGCGCCGTGAGGTCGTCGGGGATCCGGACGAGGCCGGCGGCCGGGACGCGGGCGTATTCGGCCGCGGCCCCGCCGGCCGCTCCCGAGGCCCCCACGACGCGGTCGCCCGGGCGCAGGTCCGTGGTCTCGGGGCAGGCGAGCACCACCTCACCGGCGAGCTCGGAGCCGCCGACGGGGTTCCTGGGCCGCCGGAGCCCGGCGGCGAGCCGGGCGACCGGCGGGTCGGCCGCCCGCATGTGCGCCTCCGCGCGGGAGACGGCGACGGCGCCGACCCGTACCAGCACCTCGCCGGGGCGCGGCTCGGGCACCGGCATGCGCTCGACACGGACGACGTCGGGCGGGCCGTAGCGCCGCGTGGTGACGGCGCGCATCGTCGTGGGCAGGGCGGCGGTGGCGGCGGTGGCGTCGGCGGCGCCGCGCGGCGACGGCTCGGTGCGGTCGGGGGTCATGGCTGCTCCTCGGCGGGGTAGGCGAAGACGTCGCCGAGGGCGACCCCGAGCGCCCGGGCGATCTGGAAGGCCATCTCCAGGGACGGCGAGTACCGGCCCTGCTCGACGGCGATGACGGTCTGCCGGGTGACGCCGATCCGCTCCGCGAGGTCGGCCTGGGTCATGTCAAGGCGGGCGCGGTGCACGCGGATCGAGTTCGTCACCCGGGTGGGGCGGACCATCACAGGCCCCGGCGGTAGGCGACGAGCTTGACCACCGACGAGGTGACCGCGTTGGCGATGAACGCGAGGTAGATGGCGTTGGCGATCCAGAAGTGGTCGACCTCGGCGAGCGTGAGGGCGAAGGCCGGCAGCAGCCCGTAGCCGAGGACGTAGAAGCCGACGTACTCCCCGTGCCGCAGGATGTCGCGATCGCGGACGTCGGGCTGGTGGCGCTCGCTCGGACGGGCGACCTCGACGCCGACCCGGCCCAGGGCCGTCAGCGCGATCGAGATGCCGATCGCCCAGAGCATGGGGGCGACGTAGGCGACCTCGTCGACCGGCCCGCCGCCCGCGCGGACGAGCACCACGGCGACGTAGCCGAGGTAGGTCAGGACGGCGGCGGCGAGGTAGACCCACGCCCCCTTCTCCTCGTACGACACGGCGGCCTCCGGTGCTCGACGATGTCAGAGATGTTTGACATCACGAGTGTCAAGCAGAGCAGACATGATGTCAAGCATTGCTAACATCTCAGCGCTCGAGGGGCCGCGCTGGAAGGCCCGAGGGCCGGGTCGTGCCCACGCCTCCGGATCAGGGGGTGTGCACCATCTCCCAGGTCGTGGTCTCGACCGCCTCGACCGGCAGCGGCCAGCAGAACCCCTCTGACGGGAAGCAGACCTCCAGGTCGGGCACCGTGCGCTCGACCACCTTGCGGGCCACGAGCGGACCGTCGAAGAGCATCTCCCAGTCCGTCAGCACCCAGGCTCCCCCGAGGTCCTCGTCGGCGTGCAGGCGCGACCAGGCGTCGCGCACGTAGTCGCCCAGCCAGTAGCCGTGGGTCTGCTGGCAGTCCTCCCACGCGACAGCCGTCTGCGCCGGCCCGAGGTCGTACAGCACCACGAGGTCGGCAGGTGGCACGAGGCGACCGTCCGCCCGGTACGCCTGCGCCCCGTCGGGCAGCTCGAACGTCGCCGACGCGACCACGAGGTCCCCCACCGCCTCCTGGCGGGCCTGGACGTCGCAGCTGCGGTCCTCGTCGGTCCACTGCCACGGCAGCGGGGTGCGCGCCTCCTCGGCGGCGACGAGCATCTGGACGGGGACCGCCGCCTCGACGGTGCCGGCCAGCTCCGGCCACGGCCCCAGGATGCGCAGGTGGCTGCTCATGCGGACCTCGAAGTCCGCGCAGCCGAACGGGTCGGCGCCGGCCTCCCCGCCGAGGAGCTGGATCGCGCGCTCGATCTCCAGGAGGATCGGCACGACGGTGAAGTCGTTCTCCTCGGCGCATCGCGCCTCGAGCGCCGCCCGCACGTTCGACTGGATCCGGCCGAGCAGCACCGTCGCGGCCACGGGCAGCGCGCTCTCGACGCCCAGCAGCACGCTCATCCGCTCGAGCTCGACCACCTCGGCCAGGACGTCGCTGATGTATGCCAGGTCGCCCGGGTTCCCGCTGGTCGACAGGCGCTCCGCGTACTCGATGCGCGGGAGGAGGTGGTCGCGCAGGTACTCCTCGTGGATGGCACGGATGCGGCCGAGCGCGTCGGCGTCGAGGCGGCCCGTGCCCGTGCCGAGCATCGCCTGGACCCTCAGCTCGGCGAAGACGGCGGCGACCCGCTGGTGGTAGGTCGAGGCGCGGGCCGCCTCCGCGGCGGCCAGCCGAGCGTTCATCTCCATCCGAGCGTCGGTGGACTCGAGCACGCCGTACCCGGAGAAGTGCCCGAGCCAGACGGCCATGCGCCCCGGGTCGGGGTCCATCGGCGCGAGCATCGCCTCGGTCCCGTCCCCGGAGTACCCGAACGGCACCTGGGCCTCGACCGGGACCTGACGGGCGGGTTCGATCGTCAGGGTCGCCGTGCGACCGAGCTGGAGTCCGTCGGGCGCCAGGTCGACGCCGCCCACGAGCCCGTCGACCATCTCGCCGGCGACGGAGGCGAGCGGGGTCATCGTGACCGGCACGGCCGCCACCACGGCGCCCGGGGGGACCTCCAGCCGGTACCGGGTGCCGTCGGGGCCGGTCGTCTCCAGCACCCCGCCCGCTGACGGCGTGACGAGAGCGCTGACTCCTCCGGCGTCCGCGACCTCGACGGCGACGGCGAGGACCACGTCGGCCCCGTCCTCGCCCGGCGGCGCCGTGCCGGACGGGGTCGCCGGTGCGGTGGGCCCGTCCTGCGGCGCCGGCGCCCCGCAGGCCGCGAGCGCTCCGAGCACGACGGCGACCAT
>JAEZAR010000265.1 GCA_023430425.1 Actinomycetes bacterium
GGCCCGCCGAGCCGGCCGCTCCGTCGTCGCCGCCCCCGCCGCCGTCCTGGGCCTCGGAGGACCGCGAGGCCTGACCGACGCACCCTCGGGCCCGCGTTCCCGGCGCGGGCCCGCGTTCCCGCGCGGACCCGCGTCCAGGGCTCCCCCGTGTCGGACGCCCTGGCTAGCGTGGAAGGCCTCGCAGCCGCAGGGGAGCGGCTGACCGACGGAAGGTCCCGGACATGGCCCACGGCGACATCACCCACATCGACATCCCCGTCCACGATCTCGAGGCGGCGACGGCCTTCTACGGTCGGATCTTCGGCTGGCAGATCGCGGA
This sequence comes from Actinomycetes bacterium, assembly GCA_023430425.1. The sequence goes on from JAEZAR010000265.1 coordinate 320, forward strand.
GGTGCCCGGCTTCGAGGGCTACCCGATGTGGCAGGCACCCAACCAGGTCTCCGGTGGCGGGCTGGCACCCCGCAGCGACACGTTCACGGCACCCCGCAGCTACGTCGAGGTCGACTCGATCGACGACGTGCTCCGTCAGGTGACCGAGCTGGGCGGCCGGGTCGCGATGGAGAAGGCCCCGATCGACGCCACCAGCTGGTGGGCCTCGTTCGTCGACCCCGATGGCAACGAGATCGGGCTGTTCGAGGGGCGGACGGGCGGCGGCCAGGAGGACGAGGCGGGCTGACCCGGCGGCTCGTCCGGCGCCGCCCGCGCGGGAGGTCCTGTCAGGGAGTGCCCGTCACCCCTGCCGGGCGCCCGCGACCGGCGGCCACGGTCGCGCGCACCGCGGGGGCGACCTCGCGACCGAAGACCTCGATGGCGCGTGGGTCGTCGCCCTGGAGCACGAACACGCTGAACCCGTGCTCGAGCGCCAGGGCGGCGAGCTGCTCGGACCACTGCTCCGGGGGTCCGACGAGCAGCCGGTCCGTGCGGTCCGTCGTCAGCTCGCCCGCCACGTTGAGCACCCGGCGCACGTCGGCGGGGTCCCGGCCGGCCCCCGCCGCGGCGTCGTCGATCGCGGCGTTGCCGCGCGCGAGCGCGTCGAGGGAGTCGTAGTACGGCAGCGAGGGCAGCCAGCCGTCGGCGAGCCGGCCGATCAGGCGCAGCATCCGTGGACCGTAGGCCCCCACCCAGATGCCGACGTCGTGCGCCGGCGCGGGACCGCGCTTGGCGCCGTCGAGGCGGTAGGTGCCGCCCTCGAGCACCAGCCGCTCGCGGTTCCCGACGTCCCACAGCGCCCGGACGACGGCGATCGCCTCCTCCAGAGCGGTCACCGCCTCACCCGGGGTCCGCCGGGGGCCGCCCATGGCCGCGATCGCGTCCCAGTAGGCGCCCGCGCCGATCCCCAGCTCGACGCGGCCGCCGCTGAGCAGGTCCAGGCTGGCGACCGCGCGGGCCAGCACGGCCGGGTGGCGCAGGGGCAGGTTCGCGACGTTCGGCACCACGCGCACCCGCTCGGTCCTGGCCGCGACCCACGACAGCAGCGTCCAGGTGTCCAGGAACCGCGGCTGGTACGGGTGGTCCTGGAACGTGACCAGGTCGAGGCCCGCCCGCTCGGTCGCGACGGCCAGCCCGACGGTGCGCCCGGGGTCGGCCGCCAGCGGCGTGACGAACGTGCCGAACGCCAGGTCGTGCCCGTAGTCGCCCATGCCCGGGCAACGGCGGCAGCGCGGACCGTGTTCCGGGCGCGGGCGTCCGGGCATCCGGGTGATCTGCGGCAACGGCGCTTCACCTGCCGGAAACCCGGCCGATAAGCCAGGTGGAGGCCCTCATGCCCGTGGCGCGAACGTCCGGGGGCGCCCGCACGGGGGCGCTCGCCGTCGCCCTGCTGTGCCTCCTGGCGCTGCGCCTCGCGCTCGGCACGAGCCCTGCCGGCCTGGTGCTGGACGCCGCGACGGCACTCGTCGCCGCGGCGGGGACCGTCCGGGCAGCCCGGCAGGCGCGCGCGGGGCGCAGCCGCTGCGGCTGGCGTCTCGAGACGGCGTCCGTCGCCCTGTGGCTGCTCGCGCCCCTGGCGTGGCTCACCGGCGTGCCCGAGGCGGTCGCGACCGTCGGACGGGTGGGGTTCGTCGTCGCCTGCGGCGCCGCGTGGTGGCTCACGTCGCTGGGGCGGCAGACGTGGTCACGCCTGCGGCTGGTCGTCGACGGCGCACTGACCGGGGCGTCGGCCTTCGTCGTGACGTGGTCCCTCACCCTCGAGGAGGTCTGGGCGGCGGAGGGCGGCGGCCTGCCGGGGACGCTCGCCGTGGCCCTGCCGCTCGGGGCGACCGCCGTCGCGGCCCTGGCCACCGGCGTCGCCCTGACGGAGATCCCTCGGGCCCGGCGCGGGATGCCGCGGATGTACGTCCTCGGGCTGCTCGTGGTGGCCGGGTCCGACGTCGTGTCCGGGCTCGGCGGGACGCCGGTGTGGGCGGTCGGGTTCGGCTGCATCGCGGTGGCGACCACCCTGTACCGCGGCACCTCGCAGCGCCGGGAGGTGGTCAGCACCGACCGCCGCCTCTCCTACGCCCCGTACGCGCTCCTCCTGCCGGCCGTCGTCACCGTCACCGTCCAGTACCTCGGCCCCGGCGTCCCGCCTCCCGAGGCGATGACCGCCGCGGTCATGGGCGCGCTGCTCGTGGTGCGCCAGCAGGCGACGCTCACCGAGAACCGCCTGCTCGTCGAACGGCTCGAGGCCACCGAGCAGCGCCTACGCCACCAGGCCATGCACGACTCGCTGACGGGGCTCGGCGGCCGGGCGCTCCTGCACGAGCGCCTCGGTGCGGCCGTCGCGCGGCACCGCCGCGACGGCACGCCGCTCGCCGTCGTCTTCGTCGACCTCGACGACTTCAAGCTCGTCAACGACACCTTCGGGCACGCGGCGGGGGACGACGTGCTCGTCGAGATCGCCGGCCGGCTGCGCCGGGCCCTCCAGCCGCTGGCCGACGGCGCGGCGGCGTTCCGCATGAGCGGCGACGAGTTCGCGGTGCTGCTCCAGGGGCCGGCCGCACGGTCGGCGCACAAGACGGCCGAGGTGGTGCTCGACGCGATCTGCGCGCCCGTGCGCACCACCGGCGAGGACGTCGTCGTCGGCGGGAGCGTGGGCGTGGCCCGGGCGAACGGGCCCGCGACCGAGGCGTCCGCGCTGCTGCGCGCCGCCGACGTCGCGATGTACGGCGTCAAGCACGGCGGCAAGGGCGGCATCGCAGAGGCGCCCGCCCTGGTCTGACCGGGGCAGCCCCGCCGACCGGGCCCGGACGCAGGACCGCCCGGCCCCCTGGGCGGGCCGGGCGGTCGGTCGGAGGGACGGCGAGGGTCAGCGGGTCAGCGGAGCCAGCTGTTGCCCACCTTGGCGCCCCACCAGCGGCCGATGCCCCACGTGTCGCCGGCGAGAGTCGTCGCGGCGATGATCAGGAGCGCGGCCTCGACCCAGTGCGACGTGGTGACCGGGTTGGTGCCACCGAGCACGAAGGGGATCTGCGTCATCCACATGAAGGCCATCAGGAGCGTGCCCGTCACCGCGGCGATCTTCAGACCCGCACCGGTGAGCATCGCGAGACCGATGCCGAGGAGGCCGACCATGAACAGGACGTCGCCGAACGGGTTCTGGAACACCGACTGGAAGAACCCGGCGAAGGGGCCCTCGGCGCCGCCGATGTAGCCCTGCGCGGGCGTCCCGCCGTTGAGCCAGGCGCGCTCGGCCGGCGTGCTGTAGCCGAGGCCGAACAGCTTGTCGACGAACGCCCACAGGAAGATCCAGCCGATGATGATCCGGCCGGCGGCGAGCGCGTAGCGGGCGCCGCGGGTCGTGACGATCGACTCCTGGTAGACGGTCGCGTCGGCGGCGGCCGACGTCGTTGGGGCGGGTGCGGTGGCCGTGGCCATGTCGGTCTCCTTTGACTGAACAGTCCGGGTCGTGCGATATCCACGACGGTAGGAACGCGGAGTGCCGTTCAATAGAGACCTTTGTCACGGTGATGCAGGTCACATATCGCCCCCCGCGCGCGCCACAGGACGCGGGCGACCGACGACGTGCGCACGTGGGCCGACCCGCTCGACCGTCGTTGCGAAGCCGCCCCGGTCCAGCGCCGCGCGGGCGCGTTCGCCGATCCCCCGGTCGTCGACGCCGCCGGGCGGCTCGAACCACAGGTGCACGACCCCGTCGTCCGCCACCAGGTCGCGGACGCGCGCGACGGCGGCGTCGGCGGGCGCCCCGGCCGTCCAGAACACGTTGACGTCCACGGCCAGCACGACGTCGTACGGGCGGCCGTCGCCGTGGAAGCGGGCGAGGTCCCGCTCGGCGACGTCCGCGACCCCCGCGTCGAGCCAGCGCCGCAGCCGCTTCTCGGCGTGACCGACGGCGGTGGCCGACCGGTCGAGGGCCGTCACGTGGCCGTCCGGCACGAGGGCGCACAGGAGGTCGGCGGCGACCCCCGTACCGCAGCCGACCTCGAGCACACGGGCGTCGGGCGCGAGGTCGAGCGCGTCGACGGCGAGCCTGATGCGGTCGGGCACGGGCCGGGCCATGGGCGCGAGCGTAGGGACGGGCGCCCACACGGCCGCCGACGCCCTCGCGGGCGGGTGCTCAGAGCAGGTGGCGCAGGTACGCCTCGGGGGCGTCGAGGTAGCGGCGCCAGTGCCGGACCAGCGCGAGGTCCTCCCAGGCGACGGGAGCGAAGCCGTGCTCGCCGAGCTCGAGGATCGTCGCCCCGGGTAGGGCCGTGAGGAGCGGCGAGTGGGTCGCGCACAGCACCTGCGCGTCGGCGTCGGCGAGGCGGGCGAGCAGGTCGACCAGGGCGAGGCACGACGTGAACGACAGCGCGGCCTCGGGCTCGTCCATGAGGTAGAAGCCGGTCTGGTCGAACCCGTCGGTGAGCACCTGGAGGAACGACTCGCCGTGGCTGAGGTCGTGCAGGGACGGCCGCGGGTCCTCCTGCTCCTCGGCCACCGAGTCGAGGTACGTGTACAGCCCGTGCATCGTCTCGGCGCGCAGGAAGTACCCCCAGCGGCGCGCGTACGGGTTGCGCACCACTGTCAGGCGCTCGCCGAGCGGCGACTCGGTGCGGCGCGTGGCGTGCCGCACGTTCCGGCTGCCGCCCTCGGCGTTGAGCCCGGCGGCCCCCGCCACCGCCTCCACGATGGTCGACTTGCCGCTGCCGTTCTCGCCCACGAGGAAGGTCACGCCGGGCGCGAGGTCGAGCCCCTCGCGCAGCAGCTGGGCGACGGGAGGCAGCGAGTACGGCCACGCGGCGTCGTCCCAGACGGCGTCCCCGGCGGCCTGGATGCGGCGGACCTGGCGGCGGTCGTCGGCGAGCACGGCGCTACTGGAGCAGGGTGTCGTCGAGCTCCGGGCCCTTGACCTTCTCGAACTCGGCGAGCAGCCCCTTGACCGTCATCCCGGCCTTGGCCTGCGCGTCCAGGTCGAGGACGATCCGGCCGTCGTGCATCATCACCAGCCGGTTCCCGAGGCGCAGCGCCTGGTCCATGTTGTGCGTGACCATGAGCGTGGTGAGGCCGAAGCGGTCGACGATCTCGCCGGTGAGCCGCGTGACGAGCGCGGCCCGCTGCGGGTCCAGGGCGGCGGTGTGCTCGTCGAGCAGCAGGATCTTCGGCTCGGAGAACGTCGCCATGAGCAGCGACAGCGCCTGCCGCTGTCCGCCGGACAGCAGCCCGACCCAGTCCTCGAGACGGTCCTCGAGCCCCTGCTCCAGGGCCACGAGCTCGGCGCGGAAGCGCTCACGCTTCGCGGCGGTCACACCGAGGCGCAGGCCGCGACGCCGGCCCCGCTCGAGCGCCATCGCGAGGTTCTCCTCGATGCTCATGTGCGGCGCGGTGCCGGCGGCGGGGTTCTGGAACACGCGACCGATGTACCGGGCGCGCTGGTGGTCGCTCAGGCGCGTGACGTCGCGCCCGTCGACGGTGACCGTGCCGCTGTCGGGCCGGAAGGTGCCCGCCACCACGTTGAGCAGGGTGGACTTGCCCGCCCCGTTGGAGCCGATCACCGTGACGAACTCGCCCGGGGCGAGGTGCAGGCTCACGCCACGCAGCGCGGGGCGGGCGTTGACGGTCCCGGGGAAGAAGGTCATGGAGACGTCGGCGACGGTGAGCACCCTCAGCCCTCCTTCTCGACGACGGCGGTCTCCGTCAGCGCGGTGACCCGGCGCCGCATCACGCCGCCCATCCTCGCGAAGCCCTTCCACTGCGGCAGGACGAGCGCGAGGACGACGAGCACCGCCGAGATGAGCTTCATGTCGTTCGGGTTGAGGCCCGCCTCCAGCGCCAGCTGGATGACGACCCGGTAGAGCACCGAGCCCAGCACCACGGCGGCCGCCGCGATCGCGATCCGCGACCGGCCGAGCACCGCCTGGCCGATGATGACCGAGGCCAGCCCGGCCACGATGAGGCCGATGCCCATGCCGATGTCGGCGAAGCCCTGGAACTGGGCGATGAGCGCCCCGCACAGCCCGACGAGGCCGTTGGACAGCGCCAGGCCGAGCACCTTCTGCCGGTCGGTGTCGACGCCGAAGGACCGGATCATGTCCGGGTTGTCGCCGGTCGCCCGCATGGCCAGGCCGAGGTCCGTGTGCAGGAACCACACGATGAGCGCGAGGACCGCGAGGGCGAGCGCGAGGAAGATGCCGACGCTCGCCCAGGTGCCCGTGAGGCCGGCGTCGCGCAACGGGGTGATGACCGTCCGCTCGCGCAGGAGGGGCACGTTCGCGCCACCCATGATCCGCAGGTTGATCGAGTACAGCCCGATCTGCGTGAGGATGCCCGCGAGCAGCCCGTTGATCCGCCCCCGCGTGTGCAGCAGCCCGGTGACGACGCCCGCGCCGAGCCCGCCGACGAACGCCAGCGACGTCGCCAGCGCGGGCGGCAGCCCGTTGACGATCCCGACGGCCGCGATGGAGGCCCCGGTCGTGAAGCTGCCGTCGACCGTGAGGTCCGCGAAGTCGAGGATCCGGAACGTCAGGTACACGCCCAGGGCCATCACCGCGTAGACGAGCCCGAGCTCGACGGCGATCATCATGGTCCGCCTCCGGCGGGTCGGGGGGGCGCAGTCGGCCCGGCGGGAGCTCCGTTGCTCCGTGGTTCCCGCCGAGCCGCCGCGCGCTACTCGGTGATGTTCTCGGGGTCCGCCTCGGCGAGGAGGTCCTCGGGGATGGTGACGCCCATCCGCTCGGCCGCGCCGGTGTTGAGGTACAGGTCGAGCTGGGTCTGCGTCTCGACGGCCAGCTCGCCGGGCTCGACCTCCCCGCGCAGGATCCGCACCGCCATCTCACCGGTCTGGTAGCCGAGCGCGTAGTAGTCGATCCCGATGGTGGCGATCGCGCCCCGCGCGACGGAGTCGCCCTCGGAGGCGATCACGGGGATGTCCTTGTCCTCGGCGACCTGGATCAGCGTCTCGAGCGCGCTGACCACCGTGTTGTCCGTGATGACGAAGAAGGCGTCGACGTCGAGCGAGTCGGCGGCCTGCTGCACCGCGGCCGACGTGTCCGCCGTCGCCAGCTCGATCGTCAGGCCGAGGTCGGCGGCGGCCTCCTCCGCCCACTCCACCTGCGTGACGGCGTTCGGCTCGCCCGCGTTGTAGACGATGCCGACGGTCTCGGCGTCGGGCGCGATGCGGGTGACGAGCTCGAGCAGGCCGTCGACCGGCACGGCGTCGGAGGTGCCGGTCACGTTGCCGCCCGGGGCGTCGGCGCTCTCCACGAGGGCCGCGCCCTCGGGGTCGGTGACGGCCGTGAAGAGCACGGGCACGTCCGTCACCGCCTGGGCGACGGAGATCGCGGTCGGGGTGGCGATGGCCAGGATCAGGTCGAGGTCGTCGGAGGCGAACTTGCCGGCGATCGACGCGGCGACCGACTGGTCGCCCTGCGCGTTCTGCTCGTCGTAGTCCACGTCGTAGCCGGCGTCGGCGAGGGCGGCCTTGAAGCCGTCCCGCGCGGCGTCGAGGGAGGGGTGGGCGACGATCTGGCTGATGCCGACGGAGATCGACTCGGTCGTCTCGCCGCCGGTGTCGGGGGTGGACCCGCCCGAGGGCTCGGCGTCGTCGCCGGCGCAGGCCGTGAGCAGGAGCGCGGCCGCGGCCAGCGCGAGGGCGCCGCGAGCGGTTCGGAGGTGCTTCACGGGGGGTTCCTTTCCACGGACCGTCACCGCCGGCGTCCGGGCGCCCGGCGACCCCCGCTCCGCGCGGGGCGGCACCATCGTAGAGACGTGTCCACCCCTCGGTACGCCGTTTCCGAGGGGCAGACGCGTGGACCGGGCGACGAGGGCTGGCCGGGCTCCGTGGTGGTCGAGTGGACGGGTACGCCGTGCCCGGGCGCGGGTTGTGGGTGCTGGCGACCTACGTCGCGGGCCAGGTCCTGCTCGTCATCGGCGTCCTGCGGCGGGCCCGGCGAACCGGTGGATGGACGCCACCACTGTCACGAGCAGCGTCAGCTCGGCGAGGTTCGTGACCGCGCCGCTCTCGACCGGCAGGGGCACGGAGCCCCCGACGACCATGACGAGTGCGCCGACGAGCAGCCACCACCACGTGCGCCGCCATGCCAAGAGCCCACCGGCCGCCAGGAGCACCAGGCCGACGACGACCACCATCAGGGGCGGCCCGCCGCCGGCGGCGTCGGTGTAGCTGAGGACGCCGTGGTCGCGGGTGGGCTCGAGCCGGAGCCCGGCCACCACGGTGACGATCTCGAGGACGACGAGCGCGGCCGCGAGCACCCAGGCCCCGACCGCGGCGGCCCGCGCGCGGGCCCAGCCGAGGTCGACGCGGCGAAGCAGGTCCCACGCGACGACGACGAGCAGCGGCGTGAGGAAGGCGTGCAGCCAGTAGCGGCCGGCGTTCAGACCTTCGAGCAACGCCCCCTGGCCGACGTACCGGCCCAGCCCGAGCAGTGCGTTGTCGTAGACGAGGCCGCCGACGACGAGGAGGGCGAGGTCGGCTGGGACCCATCGCCCGCGGCGTCGGCGGACCGCGAGCCCCCAGGCGAGCAGCGCGAGGTACGCGACGGCGAACGCGAGGAAGAGGATGGTGTCGAGCATCAGAGCTGGGGGCCCGAGGTGCGGGCGCGCTTGAGCTCGGCGAACCCGGGGACGCGTGCCAGGAGGGTCAGGGCGTCGAACAGGTCGAGGGCGGCGCGGCCCGTGGGGGCCGGGCTGACGACCGGGCCGAAGTACCCGACGCCGTCCACGGCGACCACCGGCGAGCCGGCGTCGTCGCCCACGCTCGCCATCGCCTCCGCGTGCGAGGCGCGCACCAGGTCGTCGACGGCGTCGGACCCGGCGGCCTCGGCGAGCTCGGCCGGGAGCCCGACCTCCGCGAGCGCCTCGGCGACGATCCCGTCGACGTCGGCGCGCCCGCCGAGGTGCTTGCGCGTCCCGATCGCGGTGTAGAGCGGGGCGAGGACGTCGTCCCCGTGGTCGCGCGCCGCGGCGACGAGCACGCGGGTGAGCGGCCACGAGTCGGCGTGGTGGTCCGGCGTGCCGTCGTCGTCCGCCGGGTCCTCGTTGAGCACCGCCAGGCTCATGACGTGCCACCGCAGGTCCACGTCGCGGCGCTCCGCCACCTCCGTCACCCAGCGCGACGTCATCCACGTCCACGGGCAGGTCGGGTCGAACCACATGTCGACGACGTGGCGGCTGTCGGCGGGCACGGCGGGGACGGTCACGGCGGCTCCGATCGGTGGGGTGCCCCTCCATCCTCACCCGATCCTGCGGTCGCGGGCGCGCGGTCGTCGGGCCACGGGCCGGGCGGCCGGGCGGCCGGGCGGCGTGGCAGCCGGGCGGCGTCAGTGGCTCGGGACGTAGCCCGTGCGGTCCGCCTCGGTGATCCGCCGCAGGACCCGGGCCGGGTTGCCCGCGACGACGGTGCCCGCCGGGACGTCGCGGGTCACGACGCTCCCGGCGCCGACGACGGCGCCGGCCCCGATGGTGACGCCCGGGAGCACGGTGACGCCGCCGGCGATCCACACGCCGTCGCCGATCGTGATCGGCTCGGCCCGGCAGGCGCCCGCGAGGCGTTCGCCCAGGTCGAGGGCGTGGTTGGCGGTGTAGAGGCCGACCTTGGGGCCGAGCAGCACGTCGTCGCCGATCGTGATGGGTGCGCCGTCGAGCATGACGCAGTCGAAGTTGGCGAAGAACCGCGCGCCGAGGTGGATGTTGGTGCCGAACTCGCAGCGGAAGGTCGGCTCGAAGCCGGCTCCGTCGCCGACGGAGCCCAGCAGGTCCGCGAGCAGCCTCGCGCGCACGTCCGCGGGGCCGCCGTAGGCGGCGTTGTAGGCGTTCGTGGCGAGGACCGCCCGCTCGCGGGCCGCGATGAGCTCGGGGGTGAGGTCGTCGTACATCGCGCCGGAGGCCATGAGCGCGAACTGCTCGGCGAGGGTGGCCATGCGGCTCCTTCGGGTCGTGGGTTCAGGCCAGGAGGCGGGCGACGTCGCCGACGGCGCGCAGGAACGCGGGCAGGTCGGGCTCGCCGGCGGCGGGGACCAGGACGACGGCGTCGGCCCCCGCGTCGGCGAAGCGTCCGACGGCGGCGGCCACGTCGTCGGCGTCGCCCCACACCCCGCGG
>JAEZAR010000295.1 GCA_023430425.1 Actinomycetes bacterium
GGATGCCCCTGAGAAGGTCGTTCTCGACTTTGCCTTCTACAACCCCAGCAGCCTGCTGCTGAAGGAAAAGGGCTGGATCGAGGAAGACCTGGGCGCCGATGGCACGAAGGTCGAATGGGTCTGGAGCGCCGGCAGCAACAAGGCGAACGAGTATCTGCGCTCCGATGCGGTCGATCTCGGCTCCACCGCCGGCGCGGCGGCGCTGCTGGCCAAGGCCAACGGCTCCAATATCAATACCGTCTATCTCTACTCCCAGCCGGAGTGGACCGCGCTGGTGATTCCCGAAGGCTCGGATATCACCGATGTTGCCGGGCTGAAGGGCAAAAAGGTCGCCGCCACCAAGGGATCCGACCCCTACTTCTTCCTGTTGCGCTCGCTGAATGAGTTCGGTCTGAGCGGCAACGATGTGGAAGTGGTCAATGTGCAACACGCCGATGGCAAGACCGCGCTGATCAATGGCGACGTCGATGCCTGGGCAGGGCTCGATCCCTACATGGCGCAGGCCGTGCTGGAAAACGGCGCCACGTTGCTCTACCGCAATATCGATTTCAATAGCTGGGGGTTCCTGAACGGACGAGCCAAGTTCCTGGAGGAGCATCCGGATACGGTGGTGCGCATCCTGGCCCAGTACGAGCGGGCGCGCAACTGGATCATCGAGAATCCGGAGGAAACCGCCGCCATCCTGGCGCGTGATGCCGAGCTCTCCCTGGAAGTCGCCGAGCAGGAGCTCTTCGAGCGCACCAATCTGAATATCGACCCGGTGCCGGGCCCGACCCAGACCGAGGTGCTGGAGCAGATCATCCCCATCTTCGAAGCGGAAGATCAGCTGCAACCGGGCGCCGACGCGAACAAGGCGCTGGCGGAGCTCTACAACACGACCTTCATCCAGGAAGTGGTAGCCGCGCAAGGCGCCGCTTCCCCGGAAGCGACTCCAGCCGGATAACCACCGGGGCCCTGCGGCCTGAGTCCTGAGACACCCACATCTCAGGACTCAGAACCCAGGACTCAGGACTTTGTACGAGGGGGCACTCGTGATCGAACCATTGGGCATACCGGCCCGCGAAGGGCGATCGATTTCGGTCGGTCGCCCATCGCTGCATCCCGGTGAGCTGCTGAAGCGCATCGCGTTGGCGCTGGTGGTGCCGTTGGCGCTGCTGGGAATCTGGCAGCTGGTGGTAGAGCTGGGTATCTACAGCCGCGGGCAGCTGCCAGCGCCAATCGATGTCTGGCGCGCTGGTGAGCAGCTCTGGAATGCCGATCTCTTCTGGCTCAATATCCGGGTCAGCTTCGAGCGGGTGCTCCGCGGGTTTGCCTACGGTGGCGTGATCGCTATCAGCCTTGGCCTGGTGGTCGGGCTCTCCTCGATTGCGCGTACCGTCATCGATCCGGCGTTGCAGGCATTCCGCACCATTCCGTCGCTCGCCTGGGTGCCGCTCTTCATCCTCTGGATGGGGATCGGCGAGCAACCGAAGATCATGCTCATCGCCCTGGGCGCCTTCTTCCCGATCTATACCAATCTGGTCAGCGGCATCCAGCATGTCGACCGTAAGCTGATCGAAGCTGCCGAGGCGTATGGGTACAAGCGGGCCGCGTTGGCCTGGCATGTGATCCTGCCGGCCACGCTGCCGTCGCTGATGACCGGGCTGCGACTCGGTCTGGCGCAGGCGTGGCTCTTCCTGGTGGCCGCCGAGCTGATCGGCGCCTCGCGTGGACTTGGCTTCCTGCTCATCGACGGCCAGAACAGCGGTCGCGCCGATGTGATCGTCCTCAGCATCATCCTGCTGGCGATCGTGGGTAAGCTCTGCGACTTCGGGCTCGCCCTGGTGCAGGATCGCCTGCTGCGCTGGTCGGACGCTGCGGGGTAGGCAACCATTCCAAACGAATACCAATGAAACGCCCTGCGGTTGAGCAACCGCAGGGCGTTTTTGCATGGGAACGTGTTTGCGCGGGCAGCGCGCCCAGTGTTTAACCGTCACGAATTTCGTCGGAGCTACGTATTCCCTTTCGAGCAACATGGGTGCAAACTGTTAAGTGAGCAATAAGCCAACCCTATCTCGGAGTGCTGCCCAATGGCATGGTCCGATTATGTGTGTTGTCTGAACGGTGATGTGCACCGAATCGATTGGATCGGCGGCAAGGCCGCCAGCCTGGACCGTTTGCGGGCGCTGGACGCGCCGGTGCCGCCGGCGTTCGCGGTGACCACCGAGGCATACCGGCTCCATGCGAGGCAATTGGGAATCCCCGAACGGGCCAGCGAGGTGGATGATGCCGAGCTGCCCGCGATTCGCGAGCGCATCATGACCGCGCCGATGCCTGCCCCGATCGTCGAGGCCATCGCGGCGGAGATCGAGGCCATTGGCGGGAGCGCCACCCTGGCGGTGCGATCCTCGGCGACCACCGAGGATTCGCCGCTCTTCTCCTTCGCCGGCTTGCACGACACGGTGCTGGCGGTCGATGGCTGCCCGGCAGCAGTCGAAGCCGCCATCAAGGCCTGCTGGGCATCGCTCTGGAGTGAGCGCAGTGTCGATTACCGTCGACGCGGAGGGGCAACGCTCGACACCGCGGCGATGGCAGTCGTGGTGCAACGATTGGTGCAGTCCGATATCTCGTTCGTCGCGTTTTCGGCCGATCCGATTCAGCAATGCGCGCCGCGGGTGATTATCTCGGCCTCGTACGGGCTGGGAGAGGCGATCGTGGCCGGCCTGGTGGTGCCGGATTACATCGTGCTCGGACCGGACGGCACGGTCGAGCACTATCAGATCGGCGCCAAGGAAGCGATGGTCATTCCGGCGCCAACCGGCGGGGTGCGCCAGGTGCCGGTGCCCCGCATGCTCCGACAGATGCCGGCGCTGTCGAGCGAGCAGGCGTGCGAGATCGGAGGGATCGTGCGGAAGCTCGAAGGGCAATTCGGCACACCGCTCGATATCGAAGGCGGCCTCGCCGGCGGCACGATTCATCTCTTCCAGGCACGGCCGATCACCACCTGTGCCGCGCCGGTCTGAACGAACCTGTGGTTGCTCTCGTCCGAGTCACCGTCTTGTAAAGGAGCAGTGCACTGTGATGTCCGAATCGCTCGTTCTCTCGCAAGATCCCCGCTACGCGCTGGAGGATCCTGCCGATCAGGGGCGCACCTTCACCCGCGATGTGATGCACTTTCCCTTCGTCGCCTGTCCGCTGTTCGAATCGGTGCATTCCGTGGTCTTTCCGGACGCCTATCTGACCGCGGCGCGCGAAATGGCGATTCCGATCGCCAATTTCGAATTTCGATTCCGCAATCATTACGAATATGAAGCGGTCACGCCCATCATCCCGATGTCCGAGGAGGACGCACGAGCGATGGAACAGCAGACCGGGGCCGTCCTCCAGCGCGAGGTCGCGTGTATGGCTGCGCGCTGGCGGGAGGAACATCTGCCACGCATTCTGGAGATCCAGCAGGAACTGGCCGCAACCCGATCGCTCGATCCCGCGGCGCCGCTCGATACCGCCGAGCTGGACCGCCTGATCGAGGCGGAGCGCGAACTCTTCACCATCCACTTCCGCATCATCTTTCCCATCTCTGCTGGGGTGCAACTCTTCGACGATTTCGTCGGCGATCTGGCAGGGCCGGAGATCGATGGTGCGCTCATGTTGACTGGCGTCTACTCGCAGAGTGTCGCCGCCGGCATCGGCATCACCGATCTTGCGGCCGCCGCGCGTGAGCTGGGGCTGGCTGATGTGGTGCTCGAAACGCCGCCGGCCGAGCTGGAGGCGCGTCTCAACGAGAGCCCAGCCGGCCGCGAGTTGTTGACCCGGGTCGCGGCGTATCTGGGCGACTACGGTCTCACCCAAAGCCTGTTCGATTTCATGCAGCCGACCTGGCAGGAAGACCCGACCCCGCTCTATGCGACCCTGCGTGGTTATCTCG
>JAEZAR010000303.1 GCA_023430425.1 Actinomycetes bacterium
GCGCCACGCTGCCCTGGGGCTGACCCCGCCCGTGCCCTGGGGCTGACCCCGCCCGCGCACTCGGGCGGACCCCGCCCGCGCCCTGGGGCTGACCCCGCCGGGCGCGGCGCCGGTCCGCCCGGCAGGAGAACGCCCGCACGCAGTCCTCGGCACGGCAGAGTGTGCGCATGCGCATCCTGCTGGCCGAGGACTCCGTGCTGCTGCGCGAGGGTCTCGTCCGCCTCCTCACCGAGGCCGGCCACGAGGTGGTCGCCGCCGTCGACGAGGCGACGGCCATCGTCCCCGCCGCCCTCGAGCACCGTCCCGACGTCGCCGTCGTCGACGTCCGGATGCCCCCCACGTTCACCGACGACGGGCTGCGTGCGGCCGTCGAGGTGCGACGCCGGCTGCCGGACGTCGGCGTGCTCGTGCTCTCCCAGTACGTGGAGGAGTCCTACGCCCGCGACCTGCTCGCCGACGGGCGCGGCGGCGTCGGGTACCTGCTCAAGGACCGCGTGCAGGACCTCGACGCGCTCGCCGACGCGCTGGCCCGCGTGGCCGCGGGCGGCTCGGCGCTGGATCCCGACGTCGTCGCCCAGCTCGTCGTCGTGCGCCGCGCGGCCGACCCTCTCGCGACCCTGACCGCCCGCGAGCGCGACGTGCTCGTCCTGATGGCCGAGGGACGCTCCAACGCCGCCATCGCCGAGTCGCTCGTCGTGAGCCCGGGCGCCGTCGAGAAGCACGTGGGCAACGTGTTCGCCAAGCTCGGCCTGCCGCCGTCGGACTCCGACCACCGCCGGGTGCTGGCCGTGCTCACGTGGCTGCGAGCCCAGCCCGAGCACTGAGCCGGCGCGACCGGCGCCGGGGGTGGCGAGCCGCCGTCAGGGCGTGCCGACGTCGGCGAGCGCCTGCCGGACGAGCGCCAGCAGCGCCCGGCCGTAGGCGTCGGCCGCGCTGGCCGCCCGGAACTCGCGCTCGCCCCCCTCGGGCGCGCGCGCGGTGACGACGAACCCGTCCGGCCCCCCGTCGCCCGACGCGCGCACGAGCGAGACGAAGGTGCCGCCGAGCAGCGCGCGCAGCTGGTCCTCCCGCGGCAGCCACAGCGCCTCGTCCTTGGCGATCGAGTCGAGCGCCCACTCGGTGGTGCCGTTGAAGCCGAGCACCGTCCCGGTCGGGTACTCATGGGCCTCGATGGTCATCTCGCTCAGCGTGAAGACCGCCCCGGACAGCTCGGGCTGCGGGATCGTGAACCGGTCCCCCGGCGCCGGCGCCCAGCGGAGGCCGGCCTCGCGCAGCTCGGCGGCGAGGTGGGCTGAGACGAGGCCGGTGTCCATCGGCCCAGTCTCCCCCGGCCGACGCCGCCCGGCAGCACGGGCGTCAGCGCTCCCGGTAGTGGTAGCCGTAGGCGAGCGCGAACCCGCACCGCGCGTACAGCGCGACGGCGGCCGCGTTCCCCTCCTCCACCTGGAGGAACGCCCGCCCGACGCCGCGGTCGGCCGCCGTCTGGAGCGCCGCGGCCGTCAGCGCCGTCGCGAGCCCGCGCCGGCGTGCGCGGGGCGCGACCATGAGGCTCGACAGGGCGACCCAGCCGCCGGCGTACGCGGCCCGGAGCACACCCGCGACGCCGTCGTCGTCCCGCGCCGTGAGGTAGGTCGCCGGGGTGCCGACCACCAGGGCGCGCGCCCGCCCGGCGTCCACGTCGCCGCCCCCCGCCTTGACGCCCAACCAGCCGGTGAGCCAGGGCTCGTCCGGCTCGTCGGCGACCTGGACGCGCATGCCGCGCGGGAACCGGGGCCGGTCCCCCGGCGCCCGCGGCTGGTCGAGGACCATCACGCGGGTCGGGGCCACCCGCGCGTAGCCCCGGGCCTCGAGCAGCGCGTCCAGGTGGGGGGGCTGCGCGTCGGCGTCCACCCGGAACACCGCGCGGCCGGGGGCGTAGAGCGCCTCGACGCGGTCCAGGGCGGCCGGGACGTCGGACGGGGCACTCACCGGCAGCACGCTGTTCGCGCGGCGGGTGAAGCCACCCGAGCGGCCCACCCGCCAGCCGTCCACGTCGACGACCTCCAGCGGGCGCCAGGTGGCGACCTCGACCCCGGCCCCGGGCACGAGGCCGGGGGGCGCGTCGGTCCCGGTCACGGGTCGCAGTATGTCGTGACCGCCCGGGCGCCGGGCGTCACGCCGCCCCGGCGCCGGGCCCCACCCGCCTGCCCGCCGAACCGCCACCGGCCCAGGGGGGGTTCGCCCCTAGACTCCCCGCCGTGCCCGCCCGTCGCCCCTCGCCGCGCGTCCGCGTGGTCCGGTCGGCCGTCGGGCGCCGGCTCACCGAGCAGCCGCTGCGCAACCTCGGCGCGATCGGCGCGGGGGTGCTCCTGGTGGCCACCTCCGCCTTCGGCGGGCTGGAGCCGGTCGAGGTCGAGGGCCCGGCGACCTTCACCGCCGGCCAGGAGGTGAGCGCCGCCCCGCTCGAGGTGACCGTCCACCGGGTGACCTGGGTGGAGGGCGAGCTGCCCGGCGTCTGGGCGACCACCGAGCGGAGCCGCTGGATCGGTGTCGTGACGACCGTGCGCACCGAGCACGACCGCTCCCTGCTGGGTGAGCCGGCGGCGACGGTCGCGCTGCGCGGGGTGGACGGGCTCGTCGGGCGGGCCGCCCCCGGCACGGACGCCGTCCTCTCCGGCGACCAGCTGCTGATGGCGGACAGCAGCCGGCTCTCGCCGATGCAGCCGGGGCTCGAGTACGAGGTCGTCTTCCTCTTCGAGCAGGACGCCGGCTCCCCGCCGCCGACGGAGGCCGAGGTGGTCCTCCTGGGCCACCGGTGGCGGGAGGACAGCCTGCTCGGGGGGTTCGCGTGGCTCGACCCGACACCCGTGGCCGCCGCGACGCTGCCCGCGCGGCCCGGCCCGGGCGAGGACGGGTCGGACGCATGAGCCACCTCGTCCGGCGCGCCGGCGCCGCCGCGCTCGTCGTCGCCGCCCTCGCGCTCGGCCATGTCGTGACCAGTGCGTGGCCGCTCGAGGAGCGCACCGCGGAGCCGTTCGTGCGCACCGGCGCCGTCGACGCACCGGTCGCGCTGCGCTACGC
>JAEZAR010000342.1 GCA_023430425.1 Actinomycetes bacterium
CCGGAGGACTGGGCGGCCCGCGCGGCCACGGCCGCGAAGTACGCCCGACGCCGCCGCTCGGCGACGCCGTCGGGACGGGCGGGCGCCGGGACGAGCTCGGGGTCCAGGCTCGCGTTCATGCCGTCGCGCAGGAGGACGAGCGCCTCGGAGCGGAGCTGGGAGATGCGCGACTGGGTCACGCCGAGCTCGTCCGCGAGCTCGTTGACGGGCCGGTCGTGGAAGAAGAGCTGCTCGACGACGTAGCGCAGCCGCTCGGGCAGGCTCGCGACGCCCGCGCCGAGGTAGCGCAGGCGCTCGGCGGCCAGCACGCTCTGCTCGGGGCCGGGGCCCGCGTCCACGACCAGGTCGGTGACCGTCGTGTCGAAGCCGTCGATGCTCAGGAGCTTGACCTCGGCGTCGCCGCGCGCGGCCTCCACCTCGTCCTCGCCGACGCCGAGCGCCGTCGCGAGCTCCCCGCGCGTGGGGGTGCGTCCCAGCGACGACGTGAGCCGGTCGCTCATCTCCCCGAGCTGGCGGGCCCGGCGTCGGGCGCCCCGGGTGAGCCAGTCCATCCCGCGCAGCTCGTCGACGAGCGCGCCGCGGATCCGCAGGGACGCGTACCGCTCGAAGGGGACCCCCGTGCCGGCGTCGTAGGCCCGCGCCGCCTGCACCAGCGCGAGCGCCCCGGCGGACGCCAGCTCCGCCCGGGAGACGCTCGCCGGCACCCGGCCGAGCATCGCGTTGACGTGGTAGCCGACCAGCGGCAGGTGCTCGACGACGAGGGCGTCGGCGGTGGGGTTCACGGGGCTCACGAGCCAGAGGTTCGACCGCGCGCGGGGCGCACTTGACTTTCTTCACCCGGCCCGGCGGGCCGGTGCGAAACCCCCCGGTGCGCCCGTTCCTGGGGCCCTATGCCCGATTCCGTCGACCGGCAATGTCCGGACTTGAGGAGTTCGACGAGCGCGTCCGGCGACATGCGTGTGACGATCGTCACACCGGTGCCGGCGCGCCGCGGGCAGCCGGGACGCCGTTCGGGGCGCAGCGCGCCGCCGCACCCCGGGGCGGCAAACCGGTAACAATCTCGCGGGGGCTGCCGATCGACCCGGTGATCGACCAGGCGACCGCCACGGCCAGGGTGCCGCGGTGGCCGACGACGACACGACACGAGGGGCCCACGATGAGCCTGAACGAGTTCTCCGGGGTGCTCTGGCGCGAGCGCCAGCTCCTGGAGCTGCTGCTGTTCAAGCTCGAGGAGGAGCAGCTCATCCTCACGAGCGGGAAGACGCAGTGGCTGGGGCACGCCACCCGCGAGGTCGAGAGCGTGCTGGAGCAGATCCGGGCCGCCGAGCTGGGCCGCGCCGTCGAGGCCGACGCCGCCGCCCGCGAGGTGGGCGTGGCCGAGGGCAGCAGCCTCCTGGTCATCGCCGCCCACGCGCCCGCGCCCTGGCGCGAGCTGCTGACCGAGCACCACCGCGCGTTCGTCGAGCTCACCGAGCAGGTCAACGCCCTCGCCGAGGGGAACCGGGAGCTGCTGGCCACCTCCAGCCGCGCCGCTCAGGAGACGCTGCTCAGCCTCGCCGAGAGCGTGCAGACGTACGACGACCGCGGGGCCCGGGCGGCGGCGGCCGCGGGTGCGAGCCTCCTGGACCGGGCGCTGTAGGCCGTGAGCAGCTTCTCGGGCCTGTCCACCGCCCTGTCCTCGCTCATCGCGCAGCGGCAGGCGCTCGAGGTCGCGGGTCAGAACATCGCGAACGCGAACACCAAGGGCTACACGCGCCAGCGCGTCGACATGCAGTCCGTGCAGGCCCTCGCCGCGCCGTCGATGTTCTCCGCGCCGCTGGGTGCGGGCAACGGCGTCAAGGTCACCGGCATCACGCGGGTCGCGGACATCTACTTGGACGCGCGCCTGCGGGCCTCCACGGCGACCGCGTCGTACACCGCGGGCCGCGCCGACGCCCTCGCGCGCCTGCAGACCACCGTGACCGAGCCGGCCGACACCGGGTTCGCCGCCACGCTCCAGGCGTTCTGGGCGTCGTGGCAGGACGTCGGCAACAACCCCGACGACCCGGCCGCCCGCAAGGTGCTGGTCGGCGCCGCCGACAACGCCGTCAAGCAGGTCGCGGACGGGTACCGCGCGGTGGAGACGCAGTGGCTGCAGTCCCGCACGGAGGCCGACACGCTGACCACCGAGGTGAACACCACGGCGCAGTCCGTCGCGCACCTCAACACCCAGATCCGCGCGATCCTCGTCTCCGGCGGCTCGGCGAACGAGCTGATGGACGAGCGCGACCGGCTCGTCACGTCCTTGTCCGGCCTCGTCGGCGCCCAGGCGCGCCACCGGGAGGACGGGACCGTCGACGTGATGGTCGGGGGGAACGCGCTGGTGCGCGGCGTCACCGCCCATGCGGTGGAGGTCCGCGGGGCGCGGCTCATGGGCGCGGCCATCGCCACGCCCGGCGGGCCCGACTCCGTCCGGCTCGCCTGGGCGGGCACCGGGACGCCCCTGACCCTGGACGGCGGACGGCTGTCCGCGACGATCGAGACCCTGGCGCCGGAGGCCGACGGCGGGCACCTCGCCCACGCGGCCGCCCGCTGGGACGGGATCGCCACGGCACTCGCGACGGCCGTGAACACGGTGCACGCCACCGCCGCCCGCCGGGACGGCACGCCCGGCGGAGCGTTCTTCGCCGTCGCCCCGGGTCAGCCGGCGGCCCTCGGGCTCCGCGTGGCGG